>CBIHNR010000091.1:0-21653 GCA_966211215.1 uncultured Pedobacter sp. | reverse complement strand
CGTTACCACTAGTTTTTATGTGCAGAATGTTGCAGGAGACTGTACCAGCCCAAGAGTTGAGGTAACTGTAATCGTTAACCCATTACCTAAAAACCCCCTATTTAGCACAAATAGCCCGGTGTGTTCAGATGAATTAGCCAGCATTACTGTTAAAAATGGCACGGGCAGCACACGTTGGTTTACCACCCCAACGGG
Organism: uncultured Pedobacter sp.; assembly: GCA_966211215.1. GTDB lineage: Bacteria > Bacteroidota > Bacteroidia > Sphingobacteriales > Sphingobacteriaceae > Desertivirga. The sequence goes on along the minus strand of CBIHNR010000091.1, from coordinate 21,458 downwards.
CAACACGTACTTTCATACCGGAGCTACTTATTCTGCTCTTCTAAATAATACCACCACATTTTATGTGCAAAATATAGACGGCAATTGTGCCAGCGAGAGGTTGGCGGTAACGATCGAGATCAATCCAAGCCCCGAAACTCCGGTAGCAAAAAGCAACTCCCCTATTTGTTCGGGCAGCGAGCTCCAACTAAAAACTTCAGCTATTTATCCGAATGCAGAGTATTTCTGGACGGGCCCGAACAACTTCAGCTCAACCTTACAGAATCCGGTTATTACAAATGCAGAAACAGCTTCTTCCGGAACCTATAGCCTTTTTGTAAGGGTTAATGGATGTGTGAGTCCCGTAACAACCGTTCAGATTTTGGTGAACCCAATTCCCAGTCAGCCTGCGGTTAAAGACGTGGCTATTTGTATCAATACTTCGGCTCATCTGGAAGCTTCGGGTGTGCAGGGAACCTATAAGTGGTATCATACTGCAAGCGGAGGAACCTCTTTCTTCAGTGGCAATACTTTTGACACTCCCCTGCTCGACAGCACTACCACCTATTATGTTGATGTAACATCGGTATCCGGATGTACCGGCCCGAGAGTGCCGGTTACTGCAACTGTACTTTATCCGCAAGTACCAGGCTTTAAATATCCTTCGGGAACTTTTTGTATCAATCATCCACAAAATCCGAAACCGGAAATTTATGTTCCTGAAGGCGGAATATTCAGCTCTACCCCGGGATTAGTATTTGTAGACAACACAACAGGCGAAGTGAATCTTTCTGCCAGTACTCCAAACACCTATTTAATCACATTCAGGGCGAACAACTCCTGTGCTTATACCAGCTCGGTATATCTGACAATCACGGATAAGCCTTCGGCAGAATTCAGTTATACCAATAGTGGATTATTTTGTCAGAAAGATGCTAACCCTGCGCCAATCTTCCCGGCAGGTAGCAGTGCCGGCATCTTCACCGCAGATAAACCAGGCCTGATATTTTTTAACAATACCACCGGAGAAATAAATCTTGCTGCAAGTACCCCAGGCGACTATATCATAACGAACACGATTAGCGGCGGAAACTGCCAGCCTGTTTCTGATACTTATCCTGTAAGGATCTATCAGGCACCGGAAATAGAAGCCGGGACTAATCAAACTGTCTGCTCTGGCGAGAAAGTTAATTTGAGCGGAATGATTAAAGGAAGTGCAACCGCAGCTGTGTGGTCGGCACCTTCGGGAACATTCTCCAACCCGAACGATCTGAATGCCATCTATACCCCTGCGGCGGGAGTTGGTTCTGTTACGCTTACACTCAGCAGCAACGATCCTGCCGGGCCTTGTACCAGCATCAGCGATGCGCTTACCATAACCATAAATGAAAGCCCGGTATTTTTAAGCTCAGTTTCCGATTCTGTATGTTACAACCAGCCACTAGGTTACCAGATTAATACCTCAGTTCCTAATGCTACAATTACCTGGAGCAGGGAAAGCATTCAGGGTATTTCAAATCCGCCCTTGAGTAACCAATCAGGCGATTTCATCAATGAAAAACTGATTAATACCACCAGCGTTGTTCAAAAAGTAATCTACAAAATCAAGGCAGAAAATAATAACTGCCATTCGGAAGAGTTCGTTTATACTGTATTTGTTAAACCTCAAGCCATAATTACCAATGCAGCCTTGAGCCAGACAATTTGTTCAGGCTCAAATACTCAGGCTGTTATATGGCAGGCTTTGGCAGCAGGAACAACCTTTAAATGGAAAGCTTCTGCACCAGCAAGCTTAAGCGGCTATGTGGCTGAAGGAACAGGAAACCTTCCTTCTCAAACCATTTCAAATTCGGGTACAGAGTCAGCCAACCTTACATATACCATTACTCCTTATTATGGGGGCTGTCCGGGGCCTTTGGTAAATTATACGATCACTGTTAAGCCAATGCCAGTCAAACCGCTAATTACCAGCAATTCGCCGGTATGTGTGGCTGAAAGCATACGTTTAGAAACACCGGCAATTTATGCAGAGGCTGAATATTCATGGACTGGCCCGAATAACTTTAGTTCAAGCCTACGCAATCCTGTTATTTCCAATGCTTCGGCTTCTCAAACCGGGTTATACACCTTACTGGTAAAAATAAACGGTTGTGTTGGTGAGGCGAACAGCGTATTTGTTGAGGTTCAGGCCAAACCTGCAGCCCCTTCAGTTGTGGCAACAACTGTCTGCTCAAGAAAACCAGCCCGGCTGGAAGCTCATGGCCCGGTTGGTACTTACAACTGGTACGAGAGCGCTTCGGGAGGTACGGCCATTGCATCAGGGGAAATTTTTGAGACTCCTATTCTCGATAATACGAAAACCTATTACGTGGATGTGACATCTGCAGCCGGATGTACCGGGCCCAGAGTGGCAGTAACCGCAACAGTAGAGTATCCGGATAACCCGGTTTTCAAATATCCTGCCGGGACATATTGTCAAAGCAGCCTTGTGAATCCGATTCCAACAATTAAGGGTTCTAATGGCGGCACATTCAGTTCGGCAGGCGGCTTGGTGTTTACAAATACCAGCACCGGGGAAATCAACCTGGCTGCAAGTATACCGGGCACTTACCAGGTTTTATTCATAGCAAATAACTTTTGCGGGCATCGGGACTCGGTAAATATTACAATTTCAGCTACGCAACCGAAGGCGGATTTCCAATATGCGGCTTCAGTTTATTGCCAGCAAGATGCCAATCCTCTTCCTATTTTTACCAATGGCAGCAGTGCTGGTGTATTTACGGCATCCTCTCCAGATCTTGTTTTCCTTAACAACACTACCGGAGAAATCGATTTGCAAGCAAGCAAACCCGGCACCTATACTATTACCAATACAATAAGTGCTAACGGAGCCTGTACCGGAGATAGCAAATCGGCAACAATCACTATTCATGCTATTCCTACAGTAGATGCCGGTGCTAACCGTGAAATTTGTGCTGGCGAATCCCTGAAGCTAGCCGGAACATTTGGAGGAAGTGCCACTGGTGTAAAATGGTCGGCGCCTTCGGGTTCATTCGATAACCCAAATTCTCCTGACGCAATTTACACCCCTGCATCGGGCGTAAGCAGTGTTACATTAACATTAACAACCAACGATCCGGGAACTTCCTGTTCCGCTCAAAGCGACCAGATTCAACTAATTATACGCCCGCGGCCTACCCTCACCAGCACATTAAATGTTGCGCCTTTGTGTAGTAACGATCGCTTCCAATATAATATGGCGTCGAATATAGGAGGTACATCTTATGTATGGAGCAGGGCTCATGTTGATGGCATTTCTGCCTCAGAACTAACGAACCAAACAAGCAGTGTTATTGATGAGACACTGATAAATACAACTAACGCCCCGCTGCAGGTTACTTACAAAATCACACCTGCTACCGCAACATGTACAGGTTTAACTTATGACCTGAATGTAGTCGTAAATCCTTCAGCAACAATCATTAGTTCAGCTAAAGATTCTATTTGTTCCAATTCGCAATCGAATTATCTTATTAAAAGCAATGTTACGGGTGCCTCGTTCAAGTGGACAAGAAACCCTGCAAGTAATATCAACCCGGCACCAAGCGGAATGCAAACAGATCCCTTAATCAGTGAGCGCCTGGTGAATTCGGGTACTAGCCCGGTGAATGTTACTTATACCATAACTCCTTACTATGGAAATTGTGAAGGAACATCATTTACCTATACTGTAGTAGTAAAACCACAGCCCTGGATATCCAGCCGCTCATCAGACCTGATCTGTAACAATGGGGAAGTAAACTACTTAATCTCTGCAAATATTCCGGGAAGTAATTTTATATGGAACCGCCCTTCCGTTGCGGGAATTAGTACTCCTGCTAAAACAGCGCAAACAAGTACCCTCATCCAGGAAAGCCTTGAAAACACCACCTCTCAGCCGATAACTGTCAGCTATCAGATCACTCCTTATTATAAAGGCTGTCCAGGTGTACCCTTTGAGTATAAGGTGACTGTTAATCCGGCGGTAGCAGATCCTATCGTAAATAATCCAACTATTTGTTCAGGTACCACCGCAACATTAACGGTTTCCAATAATGCCAGCGCTGTAGAATGGTTTACAAGCGCTTCGGGAGGAACTGCATTTTATACCGGAAAGACTTTTGTTACTCCGGCGCTTAGTACCACTACTACCTATTATGTACAGAACAGGGCAGACGCCTGTACCAGCGCAAGAACGCCTGTAACTATCGCAGTTCTCCCTTCCCCGGAGACGCCGATAGCCAAAAGCAATTCGCCGGTTTGCGAGGGTAGCGAACTACAGCTAAAAACTTCGGCTATCTATCCAAATGCCGAATATTTCTGGACAGGGCCAAACAACTACAGCTCAAGAGAGCAAAATCCTATTATTAGTAATGCCGATAAATCCGCTTCGGGAACATATACCCTATCGGTGAAAGTGAACAATTGCTTCAGCTCTGTGGCCACGGTTCAGGTTATGGTTAATGCAATGCCACCTGCTCCGGTGGTAAAGGGTACTTCGGTGTGTATCAAAACCTCGGCAAGGCTGGAGGCTTCCGGGCCGCAGGGAACCTATAACTGGTATCGTACACAAACGGGCACACTTCCAATTGCAAGCGGCAACGTGTTCAATACGCCTTTGCTGGACAGTACAACCACCTATTATGTAGACATTACTTCTACATCGGGCTGTACCGGGCCTCGGGTTCCGGTTACTGCTACGGTTCTTTATCCTCAGGTTCCGGGTTTCAAATATCCTTCGGGAACATTTTGTATCAGCAGTCCGATAAATCCTAAACCAGATATTTATGTTGCGGAAGGCGGCACGTTCAGCTCTACCTCCGGACTGGTATTTATCAATAATAGAACCGGAGAAATTAATCTTGCTGCGAGTACGCCAAACACTTATCTCATCACATTTACTGCCAATAATTCTTGTGCTTACAGAAGTTCAGCATATTTAACTATTACAGATAAGCCTTCGGCTGAATTCAGCTATAATAATAACGGCCAATTCTGCCAGCAAGATGCCAACCCTGCTCCTATCTTCCCTCCGGGCAGCAGTGGAGGCATATTTACTACAGATAAAGCTGGCCTGATATTCTTGAATAATACTACCGGAGAAATCAATCTGCGGGCAAGCACAGCCGGAGAATATCTTATTACAAACACTATTAGCGGAGGTGGCTGCCAGCCGGTATCGCATACCTATCGCGTAACGATATATGGGGCTCCAGGTATTGAGGCTGGAGCAGATCAAACCATTTGTTCCAATGAAACAGTCAGCTTAAAGGGCTTACTTTCCGGAACTGCAAAAAGCGCAACCTGGTCGGCTCCTTCTGGTACTTTCTCCAATCCAGGCAGCCTTAATCCGGTTTACACTCCGGCACCAGGGGTACGGTTAGTAACTCTTACACTCACAAGCAACGATCCGGAAGGGCCATGCGGTTCGATCAGCGATACCTTAACCATTACTATCAATTCAACTCCGGTGATTACAAGCGCCGCATCCGGCTCAGTTTGTAATAATCAGGCTTTAGGATATCAAATTACGACCTCGGTTCCCAATCCTACAATAACCTGGAGCAGGGAAAGTATTCCGGGAATTTCCAATCCTGCGGTAGCTAATCAAACAGGTGACTTCATTAATGAACAACTCGAAAATACTACGAATACTGTTCAACAGGTGGTATATAAAATAAGGGCGGTTAACGGTAGCTGCCAATCGGGAGAATTTACGTACACCGTATCTGTTAAACCTGCAGTAATAATCACCAACACCAGCCTGAGCCAGGCTATCTGCTCTGGCTCAAGCACACAAGCGGTAACATGGCAGCCCTATGCTACCGGGACTACTTTTAGCTGGACTGCTTCGGCTCCTGCTACTTTAAGTGGATATACGGCTAGTGGTACGGGCAATCTTCCGATGCAAATCATAACTAATTCAGGCAATACAACTGAAAGTGTGATTTACACAGTTACGCCGTATTTCCAGGGTTGTCCGGGCACTCCGGTAAATTATACGATAACGGTAAATCCAATTCCTGCGAAGCCTCTTATTTCTAGCAACTCGCCGGTTTGTTCTGCAGAAAGTATTCAGCTGCAAACCGCAGCATTATACTCCGACGCAGAATACATTTGGTCGGGGCCAGATAATTTCAGTTCGAACCTCCGAAACCCGATTATCACCAATGCCTCTACCTCAAAAGCCGGGGTGTACACCTTGCTGGTAAAGGTAAACGGATGTACAAGCCAGGTAGCCAGCCTTACAGTTGAAGTTCAAAATAAACCAATTGCTCCTTCCAAAATAGAAGCAAGTATTTGTGTAAATACATCGGCAAAACTAGAAGCACACGGGCCTGCGGGAACTTACAGGTGGTACGAAACGGCTACCGGCGGTTCTATTATTGCTTCTGGGGAGATATTCAATACTCCTTTGCTGGATAGCACCAAAACTTATTATGTTGATGTTACTTCATCTGCAGGTTGTACAGGGCCAAGAGTAGCGGTAACAGCAACAGTGCTTTATCCTGAAAACCCAGCTTTTAAATATCCTACCGGAACCTACTGTATTACCAGCCCTGTGAATCCCAAGCCTTCACTTGCCGGATCTGCAGGTGGTACATTTAGCTCTACCGCTGGTTTAGTATTTATCAGCAGGACAACTGGAGAGATTAATCTTTCTGCGAGTACTCCGGGAACTTACCTCATTACTTTTGTTGCCAATGTAGCTTGCCAATATACCAGTACTGCCTACCTTACTATTACGAATGCTCCTTCGGCAACATTTAGTTATTCAGACAATGGCCTGTTCTGCCAGAAAAATGGAAACGCTCTTCCGGTGTTCCCTGTAGGGAGCAGTGCCGGGGTATTTACTGCAAACAAGCCCGGATTGGTATTTGTAAACACCAGCACTGGCGAAATCAGCCTTTCAAAAAGTTTACCTGGCGACTATCTAATTACCAATACCATAAGCGGAGGTGGTTGTGCAACGGTATCTTACAGTTATCCAGTTAGTATAAAAGAAGCTGCGATTGTAAATGCCGGAGTAAATCAATCATTATGCCCCGGCGATAAAGCCAATTTGCATGCTTCTTTAAGCGGTAGTGCAAGCAGTGCAACCTGGTCTGCACCTTCAGGAAGCTTCTCTGATAAAAATGACCTGAATGCAATTTATACACCTGCGCCGGGCGTCACTTCTGTGATACTTACACTTACCAGCAATGATCCTGCGGGGCCATGTTCCTCGGTTACAGATACCATGACGGTAACGATAAAGCCAGTGCTAATGATAAGCAGCGCGGCTAAAGACTCAGTATGTAGCGATCAGCCCCTGGCTTACAAAATCACCAACGTCATTTCGGGCGCTACCATAAGCTGGAGCCGCGAAAAAGTGCTGGGAATTTCGAATGCTGCAGTAAGCGGACAGGGTGGAAATGTTATTGACGAAATCTTGCATAATACCACGAATACCATACAAAGGGTGGTTTACAACATCAAGGCAAGTAACAACTGCGAGGCTTTGGAAGGAACTTATACTGTTTTTGTGAAGCCCACCACCTCAGTTATCAATACTAGTTTGAACCAGGAAGTTTGCTCGAATTCTCAATCGCGGGAGGTGGTACTACAGGCATCAATCCCCGGAACTACTTTTAGCTGGACCGCCACTGCTCCAGGTACGGTTAGCGGTTATCGGGCCAGCGGTACCGGAAACCTTCCGAAGCAAGTGCTAAGAAATACAGGGCCATCGCCCACAAATATCGTATATACTATTACACCTTATTATCTCGGTTGCCCTGGTGCTCCGGTTTACTACACCATCACGGTCAATCCTATTCCAGTTGTATCAGGAGTTTCCACCGACGTAATTTGTAGCAATACTGCACAGAACTACGAGATTCAGTCTCCGGTAACAGGAACCACTTTTAGATGGAGCCGTGACGCGGTATCGGGAATTTCTAATCCGGCAAACTCCGGAACTGGTTCAAAAATCACTGAATCTCTGACAAATACAAGCTCCTCTCCTATTGCGGTGAAATATAAAATCACTCCATTTTACAACGGGTGTGTAGGCCAGGAATTCAACTATTCGGTTACTGTAAAACCAAATCCTGTTCTAACAAATACAAACCTAAACCAGGTAGTTTGTTCGGGATCTGCAAGCCAGGAAGTTCGCCTATCAGCCAATATACCAGGCTCAAGTTTCTCATGGACCGCCAGTACTACCGGCACTTTAACAGGATTTATTCCTTTCGGAACGGGAAATATCCCTTCGCAGACTATTATTAATAATGGAACAACTGCGGGTGCCATCACTTATAAAATAAAGTACAGTTACGACAATTGCCCTGGCAAGGATGCCGAGTATAAGATAACTGTAAATCCGCCGGTGCCTACACCTGTGCCAAGTGGAGCCCAGTTTGTATGTATCAATACGCCGCTCAGCCTGGCATCGAACACTATACCAGGAGCCGAAGCTTATTTCTGGGAATGCCCTGATGGAATAGTAAGGAACTTTCAAAATTTTGTAATTCCAAATGCACGTTTAAGTGATGCCGGTACCTACTATTTATATGTGAAGGTAAATGGCTGTTTCAGCGCAAAAGTTCCTTATGAGGTTGTAGTAAATCAGCTAATAATTAATCCGCAGGCAAACAATACCTCGCCCACATGTATTGGCAGCACTATTAATTTTACTGCAAGTTTTTACGAAGGCGCAACTTACGAATGGAAGGCTCCGAACGGAAGTATCATATCCAATAAGCGGGAATTTTCGATTCCAAACGCCAACACCAGCCATGCAGGAACTTACACGGTTACTATAAAGGCTTTAGGGTGTAGTGTAACCGAAGTAAGGACAACATGGGTAAACTTAAAGCCAACACCTCTGCCCCCTGCAGTAACCAGCAACTTTACTATCTGTTCAGGCGATAGGCTGGAACTTAGAGCTGCAGGAAACTATAGTGGTAATGTAAGCTACGAGTGGTCAGGCCCAAATAACTTTATCAGTCACGAACAAAATCCGGGAATCGATAATATACAGGCAAATCAGAAAGGAGTTTATAGTGTAAGGGTAACGGTAAATGGATGTACGAGCCAGGCAGCTTCAACAACCGTAACTGTAAATCAAACACCTGTGGCTATCGCGAATGCAATTGCTTCAGTTTGTGCAAGCGATTCGGTGATTAGCTTATCAGGTGAGCTGAGAGATGCTACTAAAGCTATCTGGAGGAGAGACGGTACGGGAGTTTTGGAAAATCCTTTAAGTTTAAGGACACGGTACCGGATTTCTAAAGACGATATCAAAGCAGGGCAAGTAACGTTCACATTAACACCTGAAGCTACTCCAGGATGCCCGCCGAGATCTTCATCTTTTATATTAAACATCATCCCTACTCCCAAGGCCTTCGCCGGAGATGACCAATCAGTGTGTTCGAACGCTGCAGAGGTTACATTGGCAGGTGGAATTGAAGCTGCATCAGGCGCAACATGGACAAGTAATGGCACGGGCACTTTTACGCCTTCACCTAACAGCCTAAATGCTGTTTATAAACTTAGCAAGAAAGATATAGAAACTGGAAATGTTACTCTTAAACTCACGTCATCGAACATGGCGAGTTGTAATCCTGCGGTTGATGAAATGAAGGTCCAGGTAATCCAGGCGCCAAAAGTTGATGCTGGTAGGCTGATCTATGTTTTTGAAAATAAGTATGCTACGCTTCAGCCTAAAGTTAGCGGAGAGGACCTCAAATACTCCTGGTCGCCGGCAACTCATTTAAACAGTACTGAGACCAAAAATCCGCAGGTGTTTGGTAAAGAGGATATGACTTACACGCTTACTGTTACGGGCAAAGGCGGATGTATTGAAAGTGACCAGGTGCAGGTTCTGGTATTAAAGCCAGTTTTGCCTCCAAATACATTTACACCCAACGGCGACAATAAAAATGACCGCTGGAATATCCCCGACCTTGCAAAATATCCTGGCGTAGTGGTAACCATTTTCAACCGCTACGGAACAAAAATTTACACATCCAATGGCTACGATTCGCCATGGAACGGCACTTACGAAGGCAAACCGGTACCTGAAGGTGTTTATTATTACGTGATCGATATAAGCCAGTTCGGGCAGAAACTGTCGGGTTATATTACTGTTTTAAGGTAAAAGCTTCATCGCTGAATGCATCATAAATTCAGCGATAGCTATTTCTTTTAGGCGTGATGACAGATTTATTTTTTCTTTTTGGAGGATTTTGCCCTTGGGTTAAAGTCCAGGCAAAGGTCTACCCAATAATTGAAATCTTTTTGAGATTTAAGAGCTTCCGGTTCAACTAGCACATAGCCTTTCATGGGCCGGCTGGTAAAATCCATTGTTCTGCATCCTGGTATTTCTACTAAAGACTCGTGCAATTCGGGATCAATTCTGCACATCATTTCATCTTTAATTATCCCTATACACATTTTATCATCGATCATAAAAACCAATCCTCCCATCATAGCCTTTTCCTCCACGTTATTCAGCTCTAGCTCTGAAAGCCTTTCCCGTATCCTGTATGCCAAAGGTTCGCTGTATGCCATAGGTATATTCTTAAATAATTTACAGTTCTAAAATAACATTTAGCCTTAATTCTTTTCACAACTATTCATTACCGCCAACAATTGGGGCATTATGAGATTTCATTATTTGTACCAAGTCTAAATAAATATATATTTGCAGCTTCATAACCGGGTTTTAACCCTCCGGAATTAACAATGAGCACACGATTTAAGAAACTGGTACGGCAAGTGCATCTTTGGTTGGGATTATTCTCGGGCATAGTCGTTTTTATTCTCGGCATTACAGGTTGCATCTACGCGTTTTCTGATGAAATAAAACAAGTGGTTTATGCCGATCGCCTGTTTATAGAACCTGAAAGTACACCTAAACTTCCTTTGAGCGTATTGCTGGCTAAGGCGCAGGAAACTGTGGGCGCAGAGCATAAAATACTTAGGGCTCAGATATTTAATATTCCCAACAGGACCTATATGTTTCGGGCTATTAAGGTTAATAAAGAGGCTTATAGCTATTGGAACTACTATGATTATTATGACCTGGTTTATATAAATCCTTATTCAGGAAAAGTAGTTGAAAAGGTGAATGCCAAATATGAATTCTTCACCGTAGTACTGGCTCTGCATATGAACTTGTTACTGGGCAAGGTTATAGGGCATTTTATTGTAAGATGGTCTGTTGTATGTTTTGTTATCCTTTTAATTTCGGGTTTAATATTATGGTGGCCAAAAAAATGGAGCAGAAAGCAAGTAAAAAAGAGCTTCGCTATAAAATGGGGAGCAAAGTTTAAACGCCTTAACTATGACTTGCACAATGTAACGGGTTTTTACGCTTTTACTGTGCTTTTAGTGATTGCCGCCACAGGTTTAATGATGTCTTTTGAACTCACAACTGATCCACAAAAATCAGTTGTTTCTGATACCACATTGTTGGCTAACCCAAAGCTCGCAGCAAATCCAACAGACCGAATATTCAATCAGGCTTTTGCTTCCAGTCCACAATCTGCATACTATTATTATAATATTCCGCTGGTGAATACCGGCACAGTGAACGTTTCTGCTTACGAGAGCACCGGCAATTTTTATCAACGGGTGGTGAACAAATACGATCAGTTTAGCGGGAAGCTTTTACATCCGGGTAAGCCATTCAATGAGTTAAATACCGCATCCCAGATACGAACTATTAACTATGACCTGCATACCGGCGGGGCACTTGGTATTACAGGAAAGATTATAGCATTTATTGCAAGTTTAATTGCTGCTACATTACCCATAACGGGATTAATTATTTGGTTGGGAAAATCTAAAAAGGCCAGTCAGAAGAAGGATAAGCGGCTGTTACATCAAGTTAGCTAAAGTTCGTTAATTAACAATAATGTAGCAGTACCACCCATAGGCAAAACCGTTTGTAGTTAAATTTCCTGCCTGTATTTTGCTACATAGCTAGCTATGACATAAAAATCTATGGGTCGCAATGCCTAAGCGTTTTGTCATCTCGAATAAAGAGCTTTTTTACAAAAAGCAAAACATAGAGATAATATCTGGCTCAATACCGGCTAGCCCGCTTTGTCATTTCGACGTGAGGAGAAATCCTAAGGCGCTTAATATAGCAAATTCTAGGATCTCTCCTTAGGTCGAGATGACAAAATGCCAAACATGTAACTCATTAAAGATAAGTAACATACAAAAATATCATTATAACAAAGGAGAGATCTCTTTGCGAGTTCTCACCTTTTAATACAACCCGCTTTTTATTAAAGGGGCGATTCATGAATAGCCCCTACGCCGGCGTTCTGCCTAGGCGAGCAACCGCTGTGCCGCCTGATAATCCACCTTACCATTAACGGTGAGCGGTACCGAGTCCAGAATTTGAACCTTAATTACATTCTTGTTGATTTTCAGCTCTGAAAAAAGTAAATCTTTAATGGCATGTTCATTGGCTATGCCGTCGGAATAAGCTACAAGAAGATATTTATCTTCTAACCCGAGACAAACGAAGTGGCTACCAGTAAATCTATTTTTCAGTAAGTTCTCTATATCATCCAGGTTAATGCGGTTGCCAAACAGCTTTACCATACGCTTCATTCGGCCGGTAATGTAGTAGAAACCTTCACCGTCATTTATTGCAATATCACCCGTATGCAAAACCTCCGGAGTCTGATATTCAGCCAGTTCAAAGCAATTACTGCAATAGCCACCAAATACATTTGGCCCGCTATATAGCAATTCTCCACTCGCCTGATCCAAAGAAAATTTGCCATTCTTTATGGGCTTTCCAATTGAACCGGCTTTTTCCATAAGCATTTCGGGAGCTAAATAAGAAATACGGGCAGTTGCTTCGGTTTGCCCATACATGGTGTAGAATTGAAGCTTATTATCACTCGCATACTCGGCAAATTGCCTCAGGATATTTTCATTCAGTTTACCCCCTGCCTGGGTTAGATAACGTAAAGAAGGATACAGCTTCTTAAGAAAACCTAAACGTAGCAGCATTTCATAAACATACGGCACTCCCGCTATTGAGGTGTAGCCATGCTTCTCGAATTCTTCCCAGAAATCCTTCTGCATAATGTCTTTATCGGTACAAATAACTTTCCCCGCGGAAATGGAATTTGTGGTAAAAACAGAAAAGCCGTAGGAATAGTAAAGCGGTAAATTTAAAGGCGTTACATCCGTTGAAATAACAGGAAGATAATCTAAAATCGATAGCGCATTTTGGAGGATATTTTCTTCTGAGAGCTTTACAAATTTTGGCGATCCTGTGCTGCCGGAAGTACTTAATAAAAGTTTTATATCCGGATGGATAGTATACTGAACATTCCCTGATCTTTGAAAAAGGAGGCGTTGTGGCTTTAATTTGTATAAATCGAACCTCGCAATCTCTTCCCTTTCAGAATCGTAAATAAATGCCGGCTGATAGAGCTTTTCCAGTTCTTCCTTGTAATTCTGGCTCAGCTTTGCACTCAAAAGCGCGACAGTATGATCTGAATTTAAAAAGTTCAAAAGCACTTCAACAGAGGCAATGCTATTGTTCAGATAGAGAAATGCCAATCCTCTACCTTCTGGAATTGCAAGCGACTCATGAAAATCCTTGAATGTAAATAGCTCCCCTGTCCTTGCGTCGATATATTGTAAATGCTCATTCTGCTGAATAAGGCTATACAGTCTGTTTCTCATGTCAGGAATGTTTGGAATTAAATAAGATGCCATAATTGGCTAAGATTTGCTGAACCTTAGTATAACTTGTCATTTCGAGAATGTCTTCGGTTTTAATCTGAATTTCAAACTCTTCCTCCAGTTTGGAGATCAGGAACATATGCGCCATTGAATCCCATTCGGGGATGCTTTGATAACTCAGGCCTTCATTAATACTAGTTGAAGGAACAGACAGCCCCTCGGCAAATGCAGTTTGCAGTTTTTGATTATTACTCATGATTGTAGATTTTAAAGATTGATTTTTTAAAGCTTCACATGTTTCCACTTCCCTTTTTTAAAAATGAGTACACAGGAAAATGCCAGCACTATTTCAGAAGCCATAATAGCTGTAAAAATACCTTCGGGCCCCCAGTTTGCATTAATTGCGAGCAGATAAGCCAGGGGCAGCTGAATGATAAAGAACATGAACACATTCAAAGCCGTTACTGTATTTACTGCCCCGGCAGCATTCATTGCCCTGCATATCACCATGGTATATCCAAAAAAGAAATAGGCTATAGCCATGTATTTTAAATAGCCGGAAGCATTGTCGAGCACTTCGGGTACGTTACTGAAAACGCTTGCCAGAGAGCGCGACGAAGCAAACAACAGGATGGCAACGGCCCCTAGAAAAAGCATGTTTAGCCTTCCTGTTTTCCAAACTGATTCTTCTGCCCGTTCCGGCTGCCGGGCACCCAGGTTTTGTCCGGTTAAAACACCCGCGGCATTAGCAATACCCCAAGCCGGCAATACCGTAAACATAATTACCCGGTTGGCAAGAATATATCCGGCAAGTACACTCTCTCCTAATTTGGCTACAATGGCAATCATTATAAACCTGCTGGAGGAAGGAACCAGATGTTGCACCGTTCCGGCTGAGGCTAACTTCACTAAACGCCCTATCAACTGTGTATTTAAGCGCATTTGTTCCTTTCCAATCTGCATTCGCTGCGTTTTAAACAGATGCCAGAACTGGTAACAAAGCGTTATCAGGTTAGAGCAAATCATGGCGATGGCAGCTCCGGTAATTCCCATGGCTGGAAAAGGGCCGGCACCAAAAATAAAGAGCGAACAAAACAGGATGTTTAACAGGTTTGCCAGCATCAGTGCTTTCATCGCCCTTGATGCATCTCCCGATCCGCGAAAAATACCGTTCAGCAAAATGCGCATAATTACCAGGCAGGCCGCTGCAAACATTAATCGGGAAAAATTCCCTCCAAAATGTATCAGGCTGGCATTTGCTCCTGAAAATTGCAGGATGGGTTTGTAGAACAGTAAACACCCGGCACTACAGAGAATACCGGTGCATAGGCCCACATAAATTACCTGCATAGCTGCAGCGCCGGCTTCGGCTCGTAGCTTCTCTCCTATCCTTCGGGATATAAGTGCTGTTGCTGCAATGCTTAACCCTGTTGCTACCGACTGCATAAGTATAAGCACGGCGTTGGTTACTCCTACAATGGTGATTGCCATTTCGCCCAGGCTACTTACAAACAGCAGGTCAACGAGCACAAAAAGAGACTCCATACTTAGCTCCAGCATGGATGGAAGTGCCAGCATAAACATAGCACGCCGAACACTTCCTGATGTAAAATTCCTCTCGGTTCCCTGAAGGGCAATCCGAAACAGGCTGAAATATGATTGAATTTTTAATAGCACAATGTTGGTTTTATACAAATACAGATGATTGATTAAAGGCTTATCAATTCTGGATGAAGCTGTTTGCCTTTCTCAGCCAACTTTCTGTTAGTTATTTGCCCAACATCAAAGGTTTGGAAAGCAATTTTGTCTTCCACCTTATATACTTCTCTTCCCAGTATTTCATTTAGGATAAACGCATTACGATAAGCCCCCATGCCGAGGTCAGGAGTTGAAAGGCCATGAGTGTGCAGCTCCGCATTCTGTACATAAATTTCGCTTTCGCCCTTATCAATAGTATAATTACGGGCTACATTCATTAAGCCGTCATTCCGCCGGTTTATCCGCTGTTCTATATCTTTCAGAAACTCGGGCTCCCTGTATTTATAACCGGTTGCCATTATAACGCAGGATGTATCTATACTAAAGGATTTTTGCTGTTCTACCTGAAGGAACTCGAGTGAATAAAGATCGTCAGCAAAAGAAATATCCTTCAATTCGCTGTTAGCAACAAGGCTTACGTTAACCTTTCCATCAGCTACTTCCATTGCGTAAAGCGAATTATAGATCTGATTAATCAGGTCGTAGTTAATCCCTTTGTATAGATTACTTTGCGACTTTAGCAGGTCAAGCCTTTTGGAATCCGGCAAACTATGAAAGTAATCCACATACTCGGGCGAAGTCAGCTCAAGCGTTAAACGGGAATGATTTTCCAGCGGGAAAAAGCGCACAGAACGGGTTATCCAATGTAAATGCAAGCCATTTCTGGTATGCGGTAACAGATCCTGCAAAATTTCGGCGGCACTTTGCCCCGAGCCCACAATAGTAACCGAGGGCTGCTTTAATATCTCTTCCTTTTGGTAAAGGTATGATGAGGTATGATACACCCTTTCAAATTGCTTCTGCCGAATGTCTTCTGGAATATAAGGCTGTGTTCCGGTTCCTAAAACCAACTTTTCTGCATAGTATGTATTTACCTCTCCGGTATCGCACTTGCGGATGCTAAGCTTATACAGGCCATCCTCAAATTCAACATTCAGCACCTCCTGCCCAAAAAGGCAGTTCTCCAGTTTGCGGCTTGCCCATCTGCAGTACTCGTTATACTCCCGGCGCAGGATGAAGAAGTTTTCACGAATGTAAAACTTATAAATACGGTTGGTTTCCTTCATAAAATTCAGGAAACTATAAGGGCTTGCCGGGTCTGCCATGGTCACAAGGTCTGCCATGAAAGGCACTTGTAGAGTTGCATCATCCAGCATTAAGCCAGGATGCCAGTTAAACTCCGGGGCTTTATCAAAAAAAAGAGCTTTACAATCGAGCGGAGCACTTAAAGCTGCAAGCCCCAGATTGAAGGGGCCAATGCCCACTCCAATAAATTTATAAATGGTGTTAGTCATTTTTTTATTTAACATTTGTGGTATACGTATCCTGAAGTAGACAGCCTTCAGGGCTGTTTTGCGGAAATTTCTCCCAATACCATTCTCGATAACAAAAATTCAGATTGGCTTTTTTATGAGGCATTTCAATTACGCCCTGCAAACGAAAACCAGCGTGCAGTTTGTTCATTAAGGCAGGCAAAGATTCTACTGCCCCCTCGCCCACCAAACGCCCCACTTCGGGCTGGGCAAAAAGCCAGTCCATAATAGTTTGCATGGTCTGCGATGGGTATTTTTTATGCTTATCAACTGGCGCGATGAAAAGATGAGTCCCATAATCCGTAGGTAAAACATCGAAATAGTTCCCTACCACATCGCGGGTAGCCCAATAAACTTCAAAATTAAAAGTAGGCTCTCCATTAATTTCGCCGATATAGCTTTGAGCCAGATTTTCAGGGAGCAATGTGCGGTAAAAAGCTTCCAGATCCTTTAAAGGCCAGTCCATCTTCCAAATAGCCTTTGCATGGTCCTGGTGAAACCATTGATGAACCCTTTCCAGGTCCGAGTCAATATTAAAAGGACGAATAGTAATTGTAATCTCCTGCTGCTCAAAATGTTTACTAAAAACAGGTTTTAAATCACATGGAGATATCAGCGCTTCCGACAAAAATACCTGATGCAATACATTGGCTATTTTTCTGGTATAAGCATTGTGCTGATTGGAAAAAGCCCCTTTTACTTCAAAAAACCTTGAGTGAAGCAGGTGCGCTGCAGTACCGGTCCGATCATCGTTTTCTATTAAGCTTATTTGCGCGTAAAGCAATTTCAGCAAATCCATCTCGCTGCAAAGTTTTAGCTTGCCTGCAAGGGAAATCAAACCGATAAAATTCCCTAAAAGAATTTTATCGGTGAACTGGCTTATCTGCTCAATTGAAAGGGGTTCAGATTTATCATACATCGCTTCATTGATGTCGGGGAAAGCCACTTTTTCCGGATTTAGTTTCTCATCCAGCTGCAAAACACAGTCGGGGCAGTCTTCTGTTAGCCGGCTGGCATTTCTTATTAAAACCGGCAGCGCAACCTCAAAATATCTGCTTAGCCAATTTAAAGCAGCTTTCTCAGTATCGGTACTTTGCAACTTTGCAGAGGCTGTAATCAAAGATTCGAACGAAGACGATTGCCCTTCCTCCCAGTTACTTTGCAAATCCTTAATAGAAATTTTAGAAGCGTAATGATCTTGTATGTCCTCTGAGCCAGACTTCTCCCATTTCGCATGAAAACTTTGAAGGATTTCTTTTGAGGTATTTTCATTGCCCAAAAGCGTGCCTGGCTCTGATGCCGTAAGGATCAGCTGCAGAAAACGTTCCGAATCGATTTCATTTATTTTCTGCGTTTTCAAGTCACGCTCAAATGCCGGAAAATGAAATTTATGCTGCCCTGTAATTGAAAAATATTGCAGAGGGATAAATACTTCAGCTGAAGAAAACTCAATACGCAGGTGAAGCTGATGAGACCGGGGCAACATAAACTCAGCAAGCGAATGATCGTACCTTGGCACACCAAGATAGCGGCTCCAGTTGTTGAACTCGCGGCAATATGTATTGACGAGATCGGTAAACACCAACTCATCAGTAAGGATTAATTTACTGTTGATGAGCATGATAAGTTGATCCGTGTTTCTTTATAACCGTTAAGATGTTCTGGATATCCTGAACAGAGGTAATGGGATTAAAAATGGTGAACTTGAGGCAGAACTTGCCATTCACTTTTGTAGATGCAACTAACACTTCGCCGCTATGGAACATTGATTTTTTGATAAATTGATTCAATGCCGATAATTCGCCTTGGGGAAAGCCAGAAGGCGCGTAACGAAATAGAAGGATGCTGATATCAGAGTCGCTTATCAGTTCGAAATCCTCGTCTGCATCAATTAACCTTGCAGCCTTTTCGGTAGTTTGGATAATAGCATCCATATAACTACCCAGTGTTTGGCGCCCCAAAAGCCTTAGTGTAAACCACAGCTTCAATGCATCAAAACGGCGGGTACTTTGGGTAATAGATTTGTTTATCTGGGCCGGATATTCATCATAATCCTGCTCTTCCGGATTCAGGTAATCTGCATGATGCTTTACAATTTCAAGCAATTTCTTTTCCCGTACAATAAATGCACTACTGCTAATTGGCTGAAAGAAAGACTTATGATAATCGATAGTTACCGAATGTGCCTGCTCAATACCATTTAGTAAATGGCGATAATTATCTGTAAGCAGCAAGCCACATCCATAAGCAGCATCCACGTGCATCCAAAGCCCGAACTGGGCAGCGATATCGGCAATCTCCTCAAGAGGGTCTATGTTTCCAAAGTCAGTAGTACCCGCAGTAGCAACAATTGCAAAAGGAATATTTCCAAGGCTAAGTTCAAACTCGATGGCCTCTTTCAGGGCGCTCATTTTCATCCTGAAACGTTCATCCGTTGCTACTTTTATTATACTTTGCTCACCTAAACCCATCAGCGAAGCATTCTTTTGATTGCTGAAATGTGCCTTTTCGGACACGAAAACCCTGAAACGGTGAGCTACCATCGGATTTCCATCTTTCTTAATATTGTGTCCGTAACGTTTTAAAGCAAAATGATCCCGGGCCAGTAGCAGGCCCATCAAATTACTTTGGGAACCTCCGGCGGTAAAAATCCCATCTGCATCCTGGCCAAAACCAATTTGCCTGGCAGTCCATTCAATTAGCTGACGTTCCATGAATGTTCCGCCTGCGCTTTGATCATAGGTATCCTGCGAGGAGTTAATAGCACTTACCAATACTTCTGCCGCAAGCGCAGGAATTACTATCGGGCAGTTTAAATGGGCTATGTAATTGGGAAGGTGAAATGCGGTAGCATGTTTAACATAAAGCTGGTCCACTTCCTGTAATACCTGCTCATAACTACCAAGTGGGGTATCCAGGTCAACCGTTTCGAATTGTGCAAACAATACTGATGGATGGATGCCGCTAAAGGGCTTCTGAGTGTTTTCGAGAAAATTGAGAACCAATTGTTTGGCTTCGTCAAGAGCACTGCTGTAAGCTTCTGCTGAATGCTGAGTAAAGATATCGGGGAACGTAAGGGCCGTTTCGTTTTGCAAAGAGGCCTCTTGTAAGACAGTATTTTCCATTTATTTTTTTTAATAATTAGATGTAAGTTTTAAGGGGTTGTGAAAAGCAGAATACACAAGAGTTCCGCAGAAAACAATTCGATTTTGAGTGTCCTCTCAGAGCTTTTTGTATTTTCACCAATTATCAGATGTTATTCAAGCCAGCTAACCTTCTCCGATATTGGCGTCCGCCGGCGTGGTTTATTTTGATGTTGTGGATGAAAATATCCCATAAAGAAAAGCCCAAGCGATATTTCGTTATCGGCTAATCCCAGTGTTTTTACATAGTCTATGGCCGAACCTCCACTAGCCCAATAAGAGCCGATTTGCATAGCGGTACAACTCAGAGCCATGTTTTGCACGGCACATGAAATAGCTGCAATTTCTTCCCACTCGGGTATTTGTACCGATTTGCTTCGTTGCATAATTACAGCTACCATGCACGAGGCCTTAAGAGGATAGTTTCGTAAGTATCTAAACTTTGCCTCCCTCTCCTCTGGTTCCAAATGCAGATATTTTTCATGATAGAATTCGCACATAAAGTCTCCATATAAGTGCTTATGCTTTCCCGACAACACAATGAAGCGCCAGGGCTCGGTCATCTTATGAGTTGGTGCAAGGGTGGCATTTTCGAGTATTTCTTCAAGCTGTTTTTTGGGTATATCCTTTGGATAATAGTCATCGGCATAGATGCTTTTACGCTGTCGGATTATCTGACTTACATATTCCATTTTCGATTTGATAGTGTATAAAAAAAATGAGAAATAATTTTTATTTAAACTTATTCTAAATATGTTTGCACAACCTTATTTAGACTTGTTAAAAATAACACAGCGGCAAATCTAAACGAAATAATCATTTAGAGAAAAATAAAATCACAAAAAAATAAAAACTTGAATAAAAGTATAGAACGAGACAGGTAGGCAATGTGCGGTTGATTAACATCTAACAACAAAACAAATGACAAACACAGCAACATTACCCGTAGAAACAACGGCTTTAGATAAAAAGCCTTCATTTATTGCCCCATCAGCCCCAACAATAATAACGGTTAGCCCCGAAGAAAGAGCCGCATTGATGGCAACAGCCAGACAACTGCATCTCGAGTTTCAGAGCTATGAAAATCCAGCCTATATCTCGACCCTGCATCTCTACGCCTTTCAGCTTCTGCCTCTTCGCATAGCGCGTTCGCTAAGTAATCTCGGAACCGATTTTTCTGCTTCTCAATATGGTGCAATTATCTTTAAGGGACTTGTGGAAGTGGATCAGGACGAGCTTGGGCCTACTCCTGCATCCTGGAAAGAAACCGACCCAAATACCTTGGTGCTTTACGGCTTTATCTGCACTCTTTTACATGGAGCTGTGCCTTCAAAACCGGTTCAATACTATGTGCAGCGCAAAGGCGGCGGACTAATGCACGCTATCATCCCTGATGAAAAGATGAGCTATTCGCAAACCGGCTCTGGTTCGAGAACCGACCTGTTTGTGCACACCGAGGATGCTTTCCTGTTTAATCCGGCTGATTTTTTGAGTTTCCTTTACCTCAGGAATGAAGAACAGG
>CBIHNR010000090.1:0-22352 GCA_966211215.1 uncultured Pedobacter sp. | reverse complement strand
GTAGCTGGTTTTGTATTCACTACCACTGCAGTCGTTCCCGCGGTACTGGTACAGCCATTGGCTGTTACTGTTACGCTGTAGGTACCAGCCATGGCTGTAGTCGCGTTTGTAATCGTCGGATTTTGTACAGACGAAGTAAAGCTGTTAGGGCCTGTCCAGCTGTATGTAGCTCCTGCTACGGCTGCCGTACTCAAATTAATGGTATTGCCCGTACAAACGGGAGTGTTACTTGAAGGGCTTGGCGTAGCTGGTTTGGAATTAACAGTCACAGATGTTGTGCCTGCTGCGCTGGTAGACCCGTTAACTGTTACAGTAACACTGTATGTACCAGCCATGGCAGTAGTCGCATTAGAAATCGTTGGATTTTGTACTGACGAGCTAAAGCTGTTAGGCCCTGTCCAACTATATGTAGCTCCTGCTACGGCTGCTGTACTTAAGTTAATGGTACTACCTGAACAAACAGGACTGTTGCTTGAAGGGCTTGGAGTAGCAACCGATGCAACTGCCTGCTTAAATACCATATTATCATAATAGGTATCCAATGGGCCATATATGACCACTTTGTCAACATCCTGAAATCCAGCATCTAGCGTAATGGTTCCTGATTGGTACGATCCAGTAGTGACTGAAGTTGTTTGAGTAACAACCAAGGCGTTATTTTTATAACCTTCAATCTTTGTAGCACCTCCGCCATTCTGCAGCTCAAAAAAAGAGAAAAAATAAAACTCTTTTCCGGAAGTGGTTTGAATCGTGACGGTTTCGCCATTAGTGTAATTGCCAAAATAAAGGGCACGGGAACCGCTTGCTCCCACACCACTCTGAGAAAAATGATTATCGGTGCTGTAGGTAATTGTAAAATCTCCTGAGGTGTACACATTTGATCCCAGGCTGCCATCAGCAACCGACTCAAAATTTAGAGTTACGGGCGAGGGAATACTCTGAGAATAGAGACTTGAACTCAAAAAAATACAAAAGAATAGAGAAAGAAAATAGTGAAATTTCCTCATAAAGTAATATAGTAAGACGTGAAAATTCTAAAACCTAAGAAAAGTGATTACTCGTGCTGTAGGTAATTGTGAAGTCGCCTGAGGTATACACATTGATCCCAGGCTACCATCGGCTACCGACTCAAAATTTAGAGTTACGGGCTGGGATTCCTCTGAAAATAGAGGCTAGGACAACTCAAAAAAACAACAAAAAAGAGGGAAAGAAAATAGTAAAATGTCCTCATGAAGTAATACAGTAAGATGTGAAAATTCTAAAACTCAGTCACTTATACGCAAGTATAATCTTTAGGTTATGCTAAAAATGAGATTGGTAGCAGATTTAAAAAATAGTCTAATCCAGGCAGATCTAACACTATTTCCAAATGCAACCAGATCAGCTATATAATTCCTGGGGAGGGCTGCCAATTTCAAGCCGAGACAATAGTTCACATAAACACCTCCCTCCTGCTTTAGTTTTGCCCGTTTCCAGTTCCTGGTCCAATGCTCATCAGTTTTAACATGTCCCTTCCGGACGTACTTGAATACATTTTCAGAAAAACGATCCACCGGATAAGCAGCGGTGTTACGGCTTACAATCCCTTCTATCGTTGCCGGTTTCTGAGTGTGAATATCAAAGGGTTCGAAGGCTCCCCGGCCTGAAGTTAGGCTCAATACTTCCTACTCAAATTCCTTAATATCCGATAAAGCGGTACTGATTTTTAATTCCGGAACCGTGGGAAGATCCAGCATTCCGGCATAAAACTTTGTTTCTTCCCAGCTTAGCCACTGGTCATGCTCCCTTACGGCAAGTACATAGAAATGATGCTCTATATTTCGATACTCGATAGAGTGTACCGCATACAGATTCTCTAAAAAGATCTCCAGAGAACCTAAATCATTTTTAATCAATTGCCAGAAGCGCCGCAAGCTTTCCGTCCATGGAGAAACCGTAGGCGCAGCAAGTGGCTGCAAATAAGTCGTGCATTCTTCAATATATTTTTTTGCGCCCAAAATAATCTGACATGGTACTTTTTAGCCAAACCTGTTTCTATCAGAAGCAAACTTTCTGGCTTTATAATTTGCGCAACTAATCGGCTTCCTTGTTGCCTCATTTTAATGAGCTGATGGCTCGATTGTTGCTGGCAAGTGAGGCTCAGGCAGGAGACTGGAATTTCACAATTAGTGTATTAGTTATTACTTAAATAGAGCCTCATTATCTAACAAACATACATAGAACTTCTAAGTATACAAGAACAGTTTGAAAAGATTTTCAGAATGAGTTCAGATTTCAATGGTAATTGATTCTTACCAGGACAGAAACTCGGCTAGAAAATAGTAATTGATTCTTTTTTGCTGATTAGAAGGATTGAGTACATTTGAGCCTGTCTATTTTAAACTCCTTATCCATTTATTATGAAAATCATTAACCTCACGATTTTTACCATTATATGCATTCTGATTGTTTCCTGTTCCAGGGATAAAGATTCAGAACCTGATCTTTCCAACGTAAAAATTGCATCTATTTCCGGGATTGGCAGCTTTACTTATGCAAATAACAAACTGGTTTCCATCGGAAATGAACGCTTTTATTATGGTGCCAATGGTAAATTATCTGCCAGCAGGATTTATCAAATTGATACGTCAAAAATTAATATGCAGGTAGTGGGCGAACCCAACAATCCTATTTTGATTGAAAGGCTTGAAAAATCATCCTATATATGGCAAAATGGGCAAATAAGTACCAGAGTTATAGATACATTACAAACAAAATCATATAGATCTAACGGTTCTACAAACCTTTTAGAGCCAGTGAATTCCTACTCGCTGTCTACAAATTTTATTGTGGAGAATTTTTTTTATAAGAATGGGATGCTCGATTCTTTAAGCCGCCTTGAATATTCCAATCAAAGCTCAAATTCCCGGGTTAAATTTTTTTATAATGAAGAAGGTGACCTGGTAAAGATCATTGAAAAGGCTGAAGATTTTCGGCTACCTATTCCCTATACTGCGGCCAGTACAGCCGAAATAGAAATTGCATATGACAATAAACCCAATCCCTTCTATCATTTATTTAAGCGAACGGGTGTAATACTAAACCAGGTGAAACGATTCTACGTTTCACCACACAACCCAATCTCCATTAAAAGCAAAATAGCCATTCAGGGCCAAACACCTATCGTTGTAGAAAGGCTATTAAGCTATGAATATGATAAAAAAGGCTTTCCTGTTAAAATAAAGCAACATAATCCCTTAGGCGGAGAACAAGTGATCTCCATAAGCTACCAATAAATAGGAATCAAATATTTTTTAATTAGATATAGAATCCGTGTAGATCGCCGAGTCCTTTTCAAGAGACTCGGCTCGGAATAAGGCTTTTCCGGCTCAAATTGTCTTCAAGACTTCTCCACCTGTTCAACGCGGCCGTCGAGAAGATGAATAATCCGGGAGCCGTAAGCAGCATTTTTCTCTGAGTGGGTTACCTGTATAATCGTTACCCCGTCTTCTTCATTCAGCTTTTTAAAAAGTTCCATAATTTCTTCTCCCTGTTTCGAGTTGAGGTTTCCCGTAGGTTCATCTGCCAGAATTACTGTCGGTTTCACGGCTAAGGCTCTGGCTATTCCAACTAATTGTTGTTGTCCTCCGGAAAGCTGAGAAGGAAAAAGGTCCTTCTTGCCCACGATGTTAAAGCGATCGAGAAGGTCTGACACAACAGCCTTGCGCTCTGCGCTTTTCATATCCTGATAAATAAGGGGAGTTTCAATGTTCTCGTACACAGTAAGCTCATCGATTAAATGATAAGCCTGGAATACAAAGCCTATTTTCTGTTTATACAAGGCTGAACGTTGTTTTTCTTTTAGCTTGAAAACCTCTTGTTGCTCAAAAAAATATTCCCCTTCAGATGGCTCGTCGAGCATTCCAAGAATATGTAACAAAGTAGATTTACCGGAACCTGAAGGCCCCATAATAGAAACGAAATCGCCCTGATTTATATGCAGGTTGATGTCTTTGAGAAGGAATATCCGGTTAGAACCGTTATTTACCCATTTGAAAATGTTGCGTGTTTGTAGCATTGTTTTTTTTAGCTATGAGCTGTGAGCTCTGGTATGTTGTATTTATTAGCTATGAGCTTTCAGGTATTAGCTGTGGCTCTTGTATGTTGTATTAGTTTAGGTTTCGGCTTTCAGGACTCAGCTGTCAGCTCCTGTTTGGTGTATTATATGTTCCTGTTTCTAATCTTTAATCAGATTGCATTAAGCTGACCTGACTGCTGATAGCTCAATCCCTACTAGGCGCTTGTCCAGAGCTGATTGCTGACTGCTGATTGCTCTAAGCCCAGACCTGATTGCTGATACCTGACTGCTGATTGCTCAAACCCATTAGGGCGCTTGTCCAGAGCTAATAGCTCATTCGCTGACCGCCCTCTCTACTCTGACCTCAAACTCTTTACCGGATTTACCATTCCAGCCTTTATTGTTTGGAAACTGATAGTTAACAAAGCGATTAATATTGCCAGTATGCCGGTCATGGCGAATATCCATCCTTGTATTTCTATTCGGTAGGCAAAATTCTGCAGCCATGCGTTCATCGTTATATAGGCTAATGGACTAGCGATTAAAAAGGATACAATTATCCATTTAATATATTCTTTGGAAAGCAGATATAATATATCAGAAAGGCTGGCACCGAGAACTTTGCGCATGCCGATTTCTTTGGTACGCTGCTGAATAGTTAACAGGGTGAGGCCTGTGAGGCCAATGCCTGCAATAAAAATAATTAGTGCAGTTAAAATGGTTAATAGTCGGCTTAAGCTCAATTCCGTTTTATACAAGCTATTTATTTTGTCATCCACAAAATGATATTCGAAAGGCCTACCCGGTAAGAATGACTGCCAGATATTTTTAATCCTGGCCAGTGTATTATCAATGCCGCCGGGTTTGATACGAATACAGATGTAAGTGCCTTGGGTATTTAAGAAAATTGCAATCGGCCTTATGGTTTTATGTAGTGACTGAAAATTAAAATCTTTTGCTACACCAATAACTTCATACTTTACCTGTTCAATATTTAGTGCATTTAGATATTGGGTAATAATAAAATTATTAACAGGCTTTTGCAATGCCATTTCACGAACGGCGGCTTCATTTAAAATAACACGCTTCGTATCTTCTCTATCGATATCTCTGCTAAAATCTCTTCCTGCTACTAATTTTATGTCAAATGTTTTCAAAAAATCATAACCTGCACTAAAATTGGTTAATATATGGCTGCTATTTTCATTTCTGCTATTGGCAGCAATTGGAAAATTATCATTGCCACTGCCTGGATAATCAAGGCTAATGCAGGCACTCACTACCTTGGGTTGCTGTTTTAATTGATCAATAAATGCTTTTGATTTTTCACCCAGCAGTATAGAGGGATCTTTAATTACAATGATATTTTCTTTATTAAAACCGGGGGATTTTTCTTTTAAATAGTTTAACTGTTTATATACTAATATAGCGCTGATTACGAGCCCAATGAATATCACAAACTGAGTAACCAGCAAAACATTTTTAAAACCTATAAATTTTTTACCGGGTGTTACGTTTCCTTTAATTGCTTTTATAACATCAAAGGATGAAAGATAAAATGCCGGGTATACGCCTCCTAAAAAAGTAACTACAAGAAATATCGCAATCAACACTGCCCAGTTTAAACCGCTCTTAAAAACTTCGCCTGGAAAATGGGTTCTCATCAGGTTTTCAAAAGGATGGATACATAGAAATATTAAAAGAAGTGCAACCAGCCAGGATAGTAAGGTAATGATGCCAGACTCCGTAAATATCAATATGCGCAGTTTCAGTTTGGATGAGCCTAGTGTTTTTCTTATACCTATCTCTTTTGAACGTTGAATAGAATTGGCTGTGGCAAGGTTTGCATAATTGATGCATGCCATTAAAATCAGAAACAGTGCAACTACACTTAGGATATAGATGCTATTAATATTTCCGTTAGGTTCCAGCTCCCTTTCAAAATCAGAACGCAGATGTAAATCTGTTAAGGGCTGCAGTTTATATTCCCAATAATTGCTTTTACTTTTTAATTCGTCATAACTAGTACCAAAATTGCTTCGTAATTGGGGGTCAAGATATTTTCTGATGATCGATGGAATTTTCGCTTCAATGGCCTTTGGATCAGTCCCTTTCTTTAATAAAACATAAGTATAATACGTATTGTCCACCCAAACCTGAGATCTGCTCCAGGGATCCCATACATTGGCCATAATGATACGATAATGAAAATGAGCATTGGACGGAACATCCTCTGTAATGCCTGTTATTTTACTAACAGCTTTATAGCCGCCGAATGTGACCGCTAAACTTTTACCCAATACCGCACCCTGCTTGTAAGTACTTTCTCCAAAATATTTTATAGCTGTTTCCTTGGTGATCACCACTGAAAACGGTACTGTCAATGCGGTATTGGGATTGCCTTGCAGCATTTTAAAATTAAAGATTTTAAAAAATGTTGAATCTGCCTGGTATACTTCTTCATTAAAAACTTTATCCGTCCCGCCTTCTTCTTCAATGCTCACAGCCTGACTATTGTATTTCCAAATTCTGGTACTTGCTATTACTTCAGGAAATTGCTTTACAAGTAAATCTGCCAGCGGCGGCGGGGCCATTGACGAAGTAAAGTTGTTGCCATTCATGCTAATGTTAGAATATACACGGTAAACATCTTTGGCATTTTTGTTAAACCTATCAAAACTCAGCTCATAATTCACCCACAAAAAAATAAGCATGAATGAAGCAATGCCGACTGATAACCCAGCGATATTGATAAAAGCAAGCAACTTGTGTTTAGAGAGATTTCTAAATGCAGTTTTTATAAAATTTACACCCATATAGTATGTTAGTTTAGCTGTGAGCGGTCAGGTATTAGCTGTCAGCTCTTGTATATCGTATTAGATTTTAATCAGCGGTCAGCTCGTGTATGTTGTTTTTTTTAGCTATGAGCTATTAGCAATCAGCTGTGAGCTCTTGTATGTTGTTTTGTTTAGCTATGAGCTATTAGCTATGAGCCGTGAGCTCTGTTTGTTGTATTATTTAGCTATGAGCTATCAGCAATCAGCTGTGAGCTCTGTTTGGTGTGTTATATGTCCCTGTTTCTATCTTTAATCAGATTGTAAGTAAGCTGATACCTGATTGCTGATAGCTCAATCCCTATTAGCTGATTGCTGATACCTCCAACCCGACAGCTCTTTCATCTCATTCAGTTCTTAAACTTCTAACAGGTGTTTGCAAGGCCACACTCCAGCTTTGTCCTATAATTGTAACTAGTGACACGCCTGCAATTGCAAGTCCGCCCAATAGATAAATTACGGGGTTGATGTTTGTATGAAATGCAAAACCGTTAAGCCACTCATTCAATATAAACCAGGATACTGGTACCGTTATAAAATACGCGAAAACAAAAATTGCCAGCATTTTTTTGGAGAACAGTAACAGGATATCATTTATACCTGCGCCATATACTTTGCGTATACCGATTTCCTTAGTTTTTTTAACTGCAGTATAAGACGATAAGGCCCACAAGCCCAACATAGTAATGAAAATGCTCAACGCCGTAAAAAAGCCGGCCACTTTTTCAAAGTGGATATCTGCAATGTATTGTTCATTAAAAAAGCTGTCTAGAAAGAAAGCGTCGAAACTAGATTCCGGGAAATCAGATTTCCACTTATTTTTAATCAATTCCATGGTTGACTCAATATCTCTTCCTGAAACTTTTATCGCAATGTATTGTGGAGGGACCCAACCAATCCGGCCATTCAGTACAAACATAATGGGAGTATATGCATTCTCCAGGCTCCGCTGATGCCAGTTTTTCACCACTCCAATAATATCTACAGGGCTTTTTTCACCTTCCAGCACCACCTTTTTGCCAATTGCTTCTTTCGCTGAGCTAAAGCCCAATTGTTTTAATGATTCTTCGTTTACAAGAATATTATTTGCCTCGTTGCCAAAACCTTTAATAAAAGGCCGCCCGGCAAGCAACTGCATATTAAAGGTTTTGATATAATCGTAATCCACAGTAAGCATTTCGTACAACCGGGTAGTTTTATCTGAACTGCCATATAGAGAATTACATCCAAACTTTGCTACTTCAAGCCCTGGAACTGAGCCGGCTATTGTTACTGCTTTAACCTGCGAAAAAGCTTTTAATCTCTCGCCAAACTGCTCTACCGACACATGAAGATTCGAAGAACTTACCGGGTATTTAACAACGATGGTTCGGCCGATGTCTATTTCCAGATTTTGCTGATGCATATACTTTAATTGCCTTTGCACCACAAACATGCCGATGGCCAAAAATAAAGCCGCTGAAAACTGAAATATCATCAGCCCTTTCTGTAATAGATTGCCAGATTTCGAATTGGAAAATTTGCCTTTCAATACCAGCGAGGGCCTCATGGCTGATATGATCATTGCCGGATAAAAGCCCGACAATAATACGCCTGCAAGCAAAACGGCTAACAGGCCAATCCAAAAAGCAAGTTTTGTAAATAGATAGATGCCAATTTCTTTGCCCACTAGCCAGGTAAAATAGGGATAGAAAAAGTATATAAAAATACCTGCCAGTAGCAAGGCCAAAACATTGGTAATGCCCGATTCCATAAAAAACTGACAGATCAATTGTACACGGGTAGCGCCACTTACTTTACGGATACCCACTTCTCTTGCACGTTCCACAGATCTTGCCGTAACAAGGTTGACATAGTTGATCCAGGCTGACAATAAAATAAGCAATGTAATTGCCATTAATATGATCAGAGAAGTTTTATTTCCTTTCACCTCCCTTTCGTAGGCTTTTTGCGGGCTGAGATGGATGCTACTTAGAGGGACTAAAGACACCGCCCAGCGCTTGTTGGGCAAAAGGCCCGGATTTTTATATTTTTCTGCCAGTTGAGTAAAAGCACTTTCTATCTTTTTAGCATTAGCACCTTCATGTAGCAATATATAATTATATGCCTCATGCAAATCCCAGGTCTCTTTCATCCATGCAGGCAGCCCTTCGTAAGACACCAAATAATCAAACTGAATATGCGAATTGTCGGGAAAATCTGCTATGATACCGGTAACCTCACAATCAACAAATTTATCTCTTGTAGCAAAACGCAAGGTTTTACCCATTGGCGATTCGTTGCTAAAAAAACGTTTGGCAGCAGTTTGTGTAATAACAACAGTATTGGGTTTATTTAAGGCAGTTGCAGAGTTTCCTTCCAGCAATTTAAAATCGAAAATTTTAAAGAATGATGGTTCGGTATAAGCAATTTTATTCTCTCTTATTTTTATGTCTTTATAGCGCACAACCTGTTCGGTATTATGAATGCCGATACGAACAACATCTTCAATTTCCGGAAACTCTTTTTTCAGGGTGCTGCCATAGCCAAAGGCGCTGGTCGCCCAATCGTCTGTAAGCTGGCCGCCTTCATAAAACTGACTTTCTACACGGTAAATACGCTCTTTCTTCTCGTGAAACGTATCATAGCTAAATTCATGGCTTACATAGTTCATAATTAGGACTGCAGTTGCAACTCCTAATGCCAATCCAAGAATATTGATCACTGAGAATAATTTCTGCTTTAGCAAATTCCTCCAGGCGATTTTAATGTAATTTTTTAGCATGTTTTATTTTTAGCTATGAGCTGTCAGGTATTTAGCTGTGAGCTCTGGTTTTTAAGCTATGAGCTATGAGCAACCAGCCGTTAGCTCATGTATTTCGTTATTTTTTATGAGCTGTCAGGTATCAGCCGTCAGCTCATGTATGCGTTATTACAGCTATGAGCTTTTAGCTGTCAGCTCATATATGTTGTATTAATTTTTAGCAGTCAACTTTGAGCTGTCAGCCTCTATATGTTGTGTGTACTCCTGTTTTTCTATCTTTAATCTGATCGCATTAAGCTGATACCTGATTGCTGACAACTCAAACCCATTAGGCGCTTGTCCCAAAGCTGATTGCTGACAGCTGACAGCTCACCCCCCCTCATTCCGTCCTCAAACTTTTCACCGGGTTAGCCAGTGCAGCTTTAATTGCCCGAAAGCTCACCGTGCAAATTGCGACCACAATTGCGAGTATTCCAGAAATCGAAAAGGTCCACCA
Source organism: uncultured Pedobacter sp. (assembly GCA_966211215.1). Classification (GTDB taxonomy): domain Bacteria; phylum Bacteroidota; class Bacteroidia; order Sphingobacteriales; family Sphingobacteriaceae; genus Desertivirga. The sequence goes on along the minus strand of CBIHNR010000090.1, from coordinate 12,222 downwards.
ATGAATATCTACCCTATACGCAAAATCTTCCAGCCATTTATTTACTCCCCACCATGCAATTGGTGCTGCGATGAAAAAAGCGATAATTACCAGCCAGATAAAATCTTTGGTGATGAGAATTAAGACGTTTTGTATTGATGCTCCTAACACTTTTCGGATACCGATTTCTTTGGCGCGTTGAGCTACAGTGAAAGCAGCAAGACCAAATAATCCAAGGCAAGCTATGATAATGGCTAAGGAAGCAAATAATATAAATAAATCCCTTTTGCGACCATCTTCCAGGTATTGACTCTCGAAGTTTTGATCTAAAAAATAAATCTCATAGGGATTGTAGCTATCAAACTCGCGAAAAGTTTTCTCTATAAACCCTAAAGTTTGCTTTATATCTTCCGGCTTGATCTTAATGTATAAATTATCCGATTCGGTGGGTGGGACGAGGAAAAAAATTAAGGGCTCTATAGCCTTATGAAGCGAGACTGCATGAAAATCTTTTACTACTCCAATTACTTTTGCCTCTTGTGTGTTTCCCTCGTCATCTATAAAATACCAGATTCTTTTCCCGATGGGATCTCTCCAACCCTGGCTTTTTACCAAAGTCTCATTGACCATAACTGCCTGGGTAGAGTCAGACTTAATGGTGGCCGAAAAGTTTCTTCCTTCCTTCATTGTAAGGCCCATCAATTGGAGATATTCGGTATCTATCCCCAATCTTTGAGACATGGTGGTGTGTGATGATTTTTGCCCGTTATTCTCAAAGTAGAATCCGCCGCCCGACATCCTGCCATCTAATCCAAGTTGGTTTGTAGTAGCGGCGGTGCCCACGATCCCAGAATAACTGCTTAGCTTGTTTCTTAGTTCCGGAAGTTTATTGGTTCGTAATTTGTAATCTTGAACACGTAAGCCCAAAACCTGATCTTTATTGAAGCCAAGATCCTTATTCATCACAAAGTTTAATTGCTGCCAGCTTATTAGGGTAAATGTGATAAGAGCAATGGAGATGGTAAACTGTATAATTACCAGCGACTTTCTAAAATATCCCCGGGAAGGGTTTGCAATAAACGTCCCTTTTAAAACAGTGGCAGCGCTAAACTTTGAAAGGAAAATTGCCGGGTAAAGTCCGCTGAACAAGCTGACAACTGAGGCCATTCCTACAATGGAAATCAATATTGATTTCCATCCTAAATAAAATAAGGAAAGAGGCTTGCCGGCTATCTGGCTGATAAAAGGGGCAGTAACCCAGAGAAGAACCAGACTTAAAACGGACGCGATTAGTATTAATAAAAACGATTCTGTGAAAAACTGCAGGATGAGTTGTCCTCGGTTTGACCCCATTACTTTGCGTACACCAACCTCTTTTGCGCGTCGTGCAGATTGTGCGGTAGCGAGGTTGACATAATTGATACAGGCTAATAATAGGATTACAATCCCAATGATGGAAAAGATATACAGGTATTGAATATTGCCGCCAGAACCAATTTCACCCTGTAAATGAGATGTTAAATGAATAGAAGTAAGGGGTTGCAGATCAAGACTGTAATCAGATTTATAATCGTTCATCTGCTTAGCCATGAGTTGTTTGATCTTTGCTTCCAGTTTAGGGATATCTGTACCTGGCTTTAATACTGTATACGTGTATAAACTAAAATTTTGAAACTGGTTTACGTATTCGGCTTTGCCGTCTAATACCCCAACTGCGTTAAAAGTTAAATGAGAATTAGCGGGAAGATCTCTGATTATGCCCGTAACTTTGTGCGGCGGACGGTTAATATACTCTAATGTTTTTCCATAAGCCTGATGAAGGCCCCCGAAAATCCTAATCGCCGCAGTTTCTGTAAGGATCATAGAATTGGGCTGACTTAGAGCTGTTTTGGGATTTCCATATAGAAATTGATGATCGAAAATTTCAAAAAAGCTGCTTTCGGTGAAAATGGGAGAGATTTGGACCGCATTTGTACCAGATCTTACAAACTCCGCTCCTTCTGCGAAAAAGCGGACCGTTTTTTCAACTTCCGGGAAGTTTTGTTTCAGTAAGGGGGCTATCGGTCCGGATGTGGTTGCAATGTTTAAGCTTTCTTCTCCCCATTTCCAATCCAGAACAACCCTGTAAATACGATCTGAAAGTTTATGATGCTTATCATAACTTAGCTCATTTAGCGTATAGCTTATAATCGCGAAACAGCAGGTTAAACCGGCCGTCAAGCCAAAGATATTTATGAACGATGTTAATTTATGGTTTAACAGGTTCCTGAAAGCGATTTTAAAATAGGTCTTAAACATGGCAATCTATTTAGCGCTAAATAAAAGTTCTGTAGGAATATCTATTGGTTCCTTGCTTCCCGGTGTCAGGTATTTAAGCCGAAGGTCCATTCCTTTATCTTTTTGAAAATATTCAAGTCTGATGGGGTAAAATCCTTTTTTTAACGGAACCAGAAACGTTTGTGAGGACCTGCGGTTATGGGTGCCGTCATAATTAATAAGTAACTTGTTCTTTAAAAAGAGTTTGGCTCCATCGTCAGCATCGATGCCAAAGGTGTAATAGCCATCTTCTTTTACTTCAAGCCTGCCCTCGAACAGGAGGGCAAAGTTGGTTTTCGACGGAAGTTTGGTAAAGTTGAAGTCTTTGTTGGCTATTCCGGTTTGAGAAGGTTTCAGTTTTTTGAAGTTGGGTATGCTGTCCCAGTTCCCCTCAAAATACTGATATGCCACACCGCCGGAACTGAATTTGTCCGATGATGGAACGGGAGTAAAGGCCTGCCCCAAAATGAAGTTGCCTTTTGCCAGCTTGTCGTACGTTGCTCTTCGGGTAAACGACTTTATATTAAGCTGAACAGGACCGGAAAACGTATTTTCCCTTTCCATCTTCGCCGATGTCGGAACTGGTATTGATCCGTCAGTCGTAAACCGTATATCAGGAAAGCTGCTGAAGTTGTGAACCACGTATGGCTTGTCTTTTAGAACAATCCCATTCATCGGATGATAACTGATTGGCTCATCCTTGCTTTTATAACCACTGTAAACAAGCCTCAGGCCGTCGTACATGCTCTTAAGCCTCACGGAGCCGTGACTTTCATTCTCGTAGGCCACTACTCTGTAGAGAAGATCTTTGAGTGCATGCAGTTTTAATACAGAATCCAGTGAAGAAATGCCCATCCCCTGCATGTCGCCTTCTCTACCGCTTATAAAGAGCGTTTTCTTTAATCCAGAGAGGGTTCCTAACTTTTGTATAGCAAGCTTATTAGTATAATCACCGTCGTACCAGAAGGAAGGATCTGCCATTATGTAAGAAGAGAAGAGTTGTGGTTCCAAAAGGGCTGTGTACATAGAAAATAAGCCACCGAAAGAATGTCCGCATAAAATATTTTCACCGTTTACCGGATAGGTTTTATTGATATAAGGCATCAGTTCACTTTTAAAGAAGCTTAAAAAATTGGCTGCTCCACCAGAGGACGAAATATTTTTGAGTGGCGTTGGGGTAAGATCTCTATTTCGGTTTGTATTAAAAATTGCCACTGTGATAAAAGGCGGTACATATTTTTCTTTTTGGGCGAATTTCTGGATTTGGGAAAGAAGGGTGATATTGTCTTCGCCGTCTAGCAAGTATATTACGTCGTATTTGCTAATCGGGTCTGATTGGTACTCCTTAGGAAGCAATACTTGCATTATTCTTTTTTCTTTTAGAACCTCGGAATAAATCGAGTCGCGTTTGCCAGGCAAATCTTGCGCAAAAGTTAAGCCGGATGTCAATATCAAAAGGGCGATAGCGTTCAACAATTTCATTTTTCAGGTTTTTGTTGCAATTTTTTAAGTAGTTCTTTCAGCTTGTGTATATCATGTTACTATAGCGATGAGCTTTGAGCTATTAGCTTTCAGCGCATGTATGTCGTATTAGTCATGGCATTCGTGTTTATTTCTAGCTTTCAGCCCAGAGCTGATTGCGGATAGCTCCCTCATTCTGTCCGTAAATTTTTCACCGGGTTAGCCAGTGCAGCTTTAACAGCTTGAAAACTTACAGTTACCAAAGCAATTAAAACTGCTGATAATCCTGCCAAGGCAAACATCCACCAATGCATCTCAATACGATGTGCAAAGTTTTGAAGCCAGGTACCCATCGCCCACCAAGCCAATGGAAAAGCAACGAACATAGCTGCTATAACTAATTTCAGAAAGTCTGAAAACAATAGGCCCGCAATGCCCGAAACCGATGCGCCAAGTACCTTGCGGATACCAATTTCCTTAGTGCGCTGCAAGGTGACTAACGAGATAAGCCCAAGTAAGCCTAAGCAACTAATGCCGATAGCTATAATGGTTGTAATCCAGATAAGCTTCTCCTGCAAAGCTTCCTTCTTATATAAATTGGCTATTTGTTCATCAAAAAACTGATAGTCGAACACATCCACAGGATAAACCTCTTCGTAGCTTTTTTTGATGTGTTTTAGCGTATTGTTTACATCTCCTCCTTTTAGCTTTATACTCACCATGTTAAACCGACCTGGATAACTCGTAATTAAAACAGGCCCAATTGGAGTGGTAAGAGATGTAGTATTAAAATCTTTAACCACACCTACTATTGCCCCTTTCTGGTCGTCCAATTCACCATCAACCAGCGATTTGCCGATAGCTTCCTGTGCTGTTTTTAACCCCAGCCTGCTAACCATGGTTTCATTAATGAGGTATTCCCGGCCGGTTTTAAGTTCTCTAATATTGCGTCCGGTAACGAGTTGAAGTCCAAAGGTCTTTACATAAGAGGTATCTCCAATTCGGGAATTAACAGGCCATTTCTCCCAATCCCGGTTTTCAAAACGTACGGAGCCTCCACCATAGTTTCCGGATGATGGCGGTTTATGGCAGAAGCTGAAGGATTGGACATTTGGTATTTCCTCTAACCTTTTACTAAAAAAACTCCTTTTTAATTCAGAAGCAGCAGGCAAGGGAACCAATATAACAGCATCGCGGTTAAAGCCCCTATCCGTATGTTTTATAAACCGTACCTGCAAAACCATAATTAGAGTGCTTACGATAAGGATTTGAGCCACCGAACTTTGAAAAACAATCAACACTTTTCGTAGAAAGCCAGCTTTAAAACCGGTTGTTTCGTTTCTTAATGCCTTGAAAACATTTATTCGGCTTAGTACCAGCGATGGATAGAGACCTGAAGCTATAATTAACATTAAAAACAGTAGCGCTAAAAATATACTTACCCATTCATAAGAAACCAGTAAAAGCGGTTCGTTGATAAAGAGAGAGTGATTGGCAAGTGGCAAAAGTAAAATCACCAGGGCTATTGCCAACAACATGGCTAAAAAGGTGGTTATTACAGTTTCAGTCATAAACTGCATAAAAAGCTGTTTTGCTGTACCGCCTAAAACTTTACGGGTACCAATTTCTATACTACGTTTTGCCTGTTGAGCAATGGATAAATTGATATAGTTGATACAAGCAATGGCTAGTATGAGCAGCCCGATTATTGTAAGCGTAAGCAATAAGGATTTCTGGGTGGCACCTCCGTAAGAAGCGTTAAAATGTACGTCACTAAGAGGTTGTAACCGGAAACGATAATACTTCCAGTTTTCCGGCATATGAATTCGAGACATGTTTCTAATACTAGCTTCTACCTCGTCTTTTTTGCTTACATCTGTTAGTGATAGATAGACAGAGGTGCTAGAGTTTATCCAGCCCCAATCAGTAAAAAACTTATCAGAAAGATCTGGTTTAAGGTTTTTGAGCGATGAAAGGGACACGTACATGTCAGCCTTTAAATCAGTATTGCCAGGCTTATTGCTAATTAAGCCAACTACTTTTACAAGTTGCCTATTCTCAAATAGTATGGTTTTTCCTACAGGATTAATATTTCCAAAATATTTGACAGCTAACTTTTGAGTAAGTGCTACAGTATTTGGCATTTTCAATTCATTCGGATTTCCTGCCAGCCACTTATAATCAAACAGTTTAAACCATTCGGGCGATACCAGTGAAACATTTTTATCTTCTTTAAAACGCTGTGTTGATTTTGAGGGATGGTTTATCGCTACCGTAAATGTGTAATTGCGAAGCATTACTGCTGCCTCATTTACCTGGGAAATGTCAGAGGCTAGCGCAGAATAAATACCCATTGACGCTCCAGGATCAGGAATGGTTTGCTCGAAGAGTATGTCGTTTACCAGCCTGTATGTGGTAGCTGTCTTTTTATGATATCCATCAAAGCTGAGGTGAAAGCTGATGAACAGATACAGAAATAGGGCGCAAGCTATTCCGATTGCCAAACCAACAATATTCAAAGCAGAATAAAATTTTCGTTTAATAAGGCTTCGACAGGCGATTTTGAAATGGTTCATTAGCATAGTATTGTGGCGGCTGGATTTCTATCTAGTCAATAATTTTTGTGCCAACTACATAAACAATTAAATTTCAACCATTTGACTTTAAATCATTATTCAATACCGTTCGTTTCCGAACAGTTGGTGTGCGCTGGCAAACATATGGATCTCCTTTTGTGGGCGTTTGAAAGCTGTATATAAAGTGGAGGTTGTATTTTCTTATTCGGTTCTTAAATTTTTAACAGGACTGGCCAAAGCCGCCTTTATGGTTTGGAGAATAATCAACAAAGCAGTAATCCAGGACAGGCCAATAAAGCCAATCAGGAAGGGCTGGCTTGTAAGTGCGATCCGGTACACGTAATCATTTAGCCAGCTTTGCATAACAAGATAAGCTATCGGGCAAGCGATAAGACCCGCAATCAGTATCACTGTTGTAAACTCCTTCATAAAAAGTGATACAATAGATGGAACCGAGGCACCGAGTACCTTTCTTATGCCTATCTCTTTTGTCCGGTTTTGGATGCTTAACGAAATAAGGCTGAGAACTCCGAGCAGTACAATAATAAGGGTTAATACTGTTGCAGTATAAGCGGCTTTTTTTAGTTGAATTTCTGTAGTGTACATGGCCTTTAAGGTGTCGTCCATGAAAGAGAATTCAAAGGCGGCTCCGGGAAGCAGTTCTGACCATTTCTTTTGAATCGCTGCAATGGCTTCAGCAGTTTTCCCGGATTTTATTTTGAAAGATAAAAATCGAAAGGTTTGGGTCTTTCTGATGTGCTGAAATACAATAGGCTGCATAGATTGCTGCATAGATTCGAAATAAAAATCTTTTAAAACGCCTTTCACTGTAAACACTGGCGAATCTTCTGTCATTCTAACCTGCTGTCCAATAGCTTCTTTAGCTTTATGCCAGCCCAAAGCCTTTGCCAGGGTTTCGTTAATTACGATTTTTGATAAGTCATATTCACTTTTACTTTCAGAAAGAAAGGAGCCGGCTACTAACTGCATAGAGTAAGTATCCACATAGTTTTCATCAGCACCTAAGCGTATTGAAGTTATCGCCCGGCTCGAGTCTGAAGTGTAAATATTTATCTTTCTTTCATAGTTGCCATTTGGAATTTGATAGGATAACGTGGCATTTTTTATTTCCGGCATTGCCGCAAACTCCCGACGAACGGTTTCCATGTGCTCTACGCCTTTTTTGGACCAGTCTCTGGGCACCTGTGCCGAAACAATAAAATCTTTATTATATCCCAGATCGCTGTTCAGGAACAACTTCACCTGGCTTGCTACCGTAAGCGCCCCGATAAAAACAATCAATGCAACACAGAACTGAAAGCATACCAGAGCTTTGCGAAGCAGAATGTTTTCTTTGCCAGTTTTTAAGATGCCTTTTAAGGATTCAACAGACTTTAAAGATGATAGTACTAATGCGGGGTAAATCCCTGCAAGGACACCAATAATACCGGCAATAACAAAGGGCACCAAAATATAATCTGAAGGATAGGTGGAAAAAGCTGGAATATCTGTGCCTAATAAACCACTTATGAAAGGCCTGAATAACTGGTAAAAAATCAATGAAAAGACGGTGGAGATCGATACGATTAATATGGATTCGCTTAGAAACTGTAGTATTAATTGTTTCCTGACCCCTCCCATCACTTTTCTTAAACCGATTTCTTTCATCCTTGAAGCGGACCGGCTGATTGTAATGTTAACGAAATTAATAACCGCCATTAATAAAATGAAAAATGCTATGTATGATAAGGTCCGAAGCATTTTCCTTACCGGACCACTGCCGGAATAATAATCTGCTAAAGGCGCCAGCTCTACCTTTAGATTTTTCCTGATTGGATCAGGAGCATTTTGTTTGATCAGCTGTGCTAGTGGTTTCTCCAGATCTTTCGGGCTTACACCTTCTTGTAGTTCGATATAGCCCAGTATATAAGTATTGAACCACACATCCATATTTCTTCCGAAGAAGCTTGAGGAACTTGCAGGGATAAATATCTGATTGTTTTCGCTTCCGAAATAGGTAACAGAATTTCTGCCAGGGGCTTCCATAACTCCGGTGATTGAAAAATCGTGTTTAGTCCCTGAAAAGCTTTCAATACTAAGCGTCTCTCCCTGCACATCTGTTTTACCAAAATACTTAAGAGCAAGGTCTGTCGATATCACAACTGTATAAGGTGCATTCAGAGCAGTTTTTGCATTGCCATGGATTAGTTTAAAACCATACATCGAGAGCATAGTGCTATCGCCCAGCTGTAAGCTCTCTCTAAAAATTTTATCGCCTTTAGAAACATTAGAGCCTATGCCGTCCCAGCGAAAATAGTTTGAAACTAAATTTGGATACTCATCTTTTAATGCTTTCGCCAGTGCACCAATGGTAGTTTGTTCAATCCCCATGTTAGGATCTTTCCACTTGCTTTGCAAAATATATTGCCTACCCGGATTTTTAAGCTGTTTATTTACCTGCAGCTCAGACCATACATAACCTGAAATCAGCATGGCAAAAGCAATACCAATAGACAGGCCGAGGATATTTATTGCAGAGAGGGCTTTAGTATTCCACAAGTTCCGCCAGGCAATTTTGAAGTAGTTTTGTAACATGATTTTTGGGTATTAGCTGTCAGGTATCAGCTGTCAGCTCTTGTATGTCGTTTTATTTAAGCGATGAGCTTTCAGGCGTCAGCTGTCAGCTCTGTTTCCGGTTTTTTATTTATAGCAATGGATACAATCTGCCATAGAGCCATAGTCTTTTACTTAAAGTCAATCGCTATCCTTCCCCCTACTGCTTTTACACTAACCGGTATACCACCGCCATTCAATGTCCCGTTTATTTCGTCTTCTTCTTTTGTGCCGTTGAAATTAGTTAAGGCATTTGTTTTGATTTTAGAAGCATGCAGATTCAAATTTAAGCCCTGTTTATCAGGCATCTGCAAATCGATACTACCACTTGAAGTAGAGAGCTTAATATGCTTACCTAATTGAGTTAGCCCAACCTCAATATTTCCTCCACTGGTAGAAGCATCAATACTGCCCGCCATTTCCTGTAAATCAATTCCTCCGCCTGAAGTATGTGTGGTAAGCTCTCCTTTAATGTTGTTTCCATGAATAGAACCGCCGCTGGTTTTAGCTTCGATAGTGCCATCTAAATTGTTAAAACTTAGTGAGCCTCCTGATGTGAAAAGATGTATGTTGCCCTTGCAATTACTTGCTTTAATGCTGCCGCCGCTGGTTTTTAAATAAATGTCGTTGCTTGAATTAGATACGCGAATACTACCTCCAGACGTTTTCCCGTTGATGTTTCCGGTCAATTTATCCAGGTCGAGGTTGCCACCACTCGTGCTAAAGTTTTGGGTGCCCGATAAATTAGATAAATGAATACCTCCGCCACTTGTCTGCAAGTTGGTTGAAATAGCTGAAGATACAAATACTTGAAAAGAAATATTCAACTGCTTTTTCCAGTCCAGGTTTTTGTTTTTCTTTTTAGCAACAACCTCCAATTGGTTGTTCGTGACAGAAATACTTAATTCATAATCCTCATCTAATCGCCTTTGAAGCTCTTCTTTTGATGGAGCGGTGTTGTTCTTAGCATTATTTGCCCGTACATAAACCTCCAGCCGTGTTTCGCCTGTGCTTATGCCTGTAACATCGATACTGCCTCCGGAAGTCCTTGCGTAAACTTTACTTATAGTTTCTTTTGCTAAGGATTTAGTTAGGAATAAGTCCTTGTCCGGATTTGATTGCGCTTCTACTATTAAGCTTAAGAAAATTATAATGAATAGGGGGAATAGGGCTTTTTTCATAATATGATTAGTATTTTATTAGTTCGAATTTTTTGTTTGTATTTGGGGGAATTGTCAGTTTTACTCAGTTCTCAAACTCTTTACCGGATTTACCAGGGCTGCTTTAATGGCTTGAAAACTAACGGTTAAAACAGCAATTAAAATTGCAAGTATTCCGGCCAGGGCAAAATACCACCATTGCCACTCAATTCTGTAAGCAAAATCCTGCAGCCACTTATCCATTATCAAATACCCTAAAGGCCAGGCAAAAAGATTTGAGAAAAGAACAAGGCTCAAATAATCTTTTGAAAGAAGGTTTAAAATGCTGGCGATTGGAGCACCCAAAACTTTCCGAATGCCGATCTCTTTTAACCGAAGGCTAATACTGTACGAAATCAAGCCAAACAACCCTAAACAAGCAATAAAAATGGAAAAGATAGAAAAGCCTGTAAATAGTTTTGCCCTTGTTGCTTCGGTTTTGTACAGATCTACAAAAGAATCCGATAAAAACTCGTATTCAAACGGACGGTGAGGCAAATACTTTTTCCAGAGTTTTTCGGTGTAGGCTAATGCCTCTTTTGCATTTTTACCCTGAATTTTAATTGAGAGCTCATCAACATCGGTATCAAGAAAAAAGATCATGGGTTTTATAGGGTTGTACATGGCTTCAAAATATACGTCTTTCACCACTCCAACTATCCTTCCTTTCTTCGAACCGTACTCAATATCCTTTCCAATAGCTTTGTTTGGATCAGTAAACCCAATAGTTTTTAAAGTAGATTCATTAATAATAAAGGCATTACTATCAGTAGAAAAAGCTTTGTTAAAATTTCTTCCAGCCAACAGCTTAAGCTCATAGATCGGTATAAAGTCGAAGTCAACCTTTACATAATTTACCATCGGGGTTTCTACCCGTTCATTGCCTATGCTGGTTTTTATACTTCCACGGGTATTAGAAAGGCTGTATGACGGAACCTGATCTGATAAAGACGCATCTTGCACGAATGCACTTCTTTTCAAATCGGATTTAAAGGCTTCAAAATTGGGCGACAGTTCATTGTAAAAGGGCAGGCGAATAATCTGTTCTTTATTGTACCCCAGCTCTTTGGTTTGCATAAACTGTAATTGCTTATAAATAACAATGGTGCCCACTAGTAAAATGATAGTAATAGTAAATTGAAAAGTTACCAATACTTTTCTCAGGGCCGTATTCCTTGATCCTGAACTAAGCTTTCCCTTCAAAACTTTTACAGGGTCAAACCTGGAGAGAAAAAATGCCGGGTATCCCCCCGCAGCTAAACCCATTATTAGGATTAAACCAAACAAGAATAAAAAGACGGTGAGAAAATTTAAATCAACTACTGAAAGGTCTTTATCTATTACCTGGTTAAACTGTGGTAATAAGGTTAATACCAATATAATGGCCAACAAAACAGATACTACACAAATTACAAACGTTTCAACCAAAAACTGTTTCATAATCTGGAACCTAAAAGCCCCTGCTACTTTTCTAATTCCTATTTCTTTAGCTCTTGATGCAGATTGAGCAGTTGTTAGATTGATGAAATTAACACAGGCAATAATTAAAATTAATAGCGCGATACAGCTAAAGATATATACATATTTTATGTCTCCATCAGAATCCATCAGGTGAGAAGAATAAAGATGGATATCGGTTAACTTTTGCAAGTGAAGTCCAGTCCATTTATTGGCCTTTTCGCCCATGTGTTTATTCAGAAAGGCAGGAAATTGTGCTTCTATCTTATCCGGCGACAGTTTTTTAGGGAGAACTATGAAGGTAGCATAACGATTGTTGTCAAATCGGGTATCCATATCCTTTTCGCCGATCCGTGGATCGTACAATGTTTTAAAGGACACGAATATTTCTCTTCGGATACTGGAGTTCTTGGGTAATGCTTTTATTATCCCGGTTATTTTTACATTAATTTTATCACTGGTCATTTGAATAACCTGGCCAAGTGGATCTTTTTCTCCAAAGTATTTTGTAGCTATTTCTTGGGTTATTACAGCAGAAAAGGGTTCAACAAGTGCAGTTCGAGCAGCACCTTTTAATAATTCAATAGAAAATACATCAAAAATATTTTCATCGGCCATAA
>CBIHNR010000089.1:0-22772 GCA_966211215.1 uncultured Pedobacter sp. | reverse complement strand
CCTGCCAGTTACACATGCGTAGTTTTAAAGATGGCGAAACGATCACTATCGAACCATGGAGAGCTACAGCATTCCCTGTAATCAAAGACTTAGCGGTTGACCGTTCTGCATTTGACAGAATTCAACAAGCAGGGGGCTATGTTTCAGTTAATACAGGAGGTATTCCCGATGCTAATGAAATTCCAATTCCAAAGGTAGTTGCAGATGAGGCTTTCAATTCTGCAACTTGTATCGGTTGTGGAGCCTGCGTTGCAGCATGTAAAAATGCTTCAGCATCGTTATTTGTATCTGCAAAGATCTCGCAATTAGCTTTATTGCCACAGGGTCAGCCAGAGCGTTATCGCCGTGCACAAGCAATGGTAGCTCAAATGGACGACGAAGGATTTGGAAGTTGTACAAATACCGGAGCATGTGAAATCGAATGCCCTAAAGAAATTTCTTTAACCAATATTAACAGAATGCGCCGCGATTATTTCAACGCGAAGTTTTTTAAAGAGGAAGAAATTGACTAATTTTGCTTCTACGAGGCAAGGTGGATAAAAAAGAGCCCTGACGCATTAGCGCAGGGCTCTTGTGCTTTATATATGTCCGTTTTGTCAACCAGTCCATGTTTATATTAACGTGACCTGCTTCTAGCAGAAAAGGCCTACAATCAAAAGATCGTAGGCCTTACAAGGTTTAGGTTTATTTATTGCACTATTTTAGTTTAATCAAAATAACGCCTTCTGCATCTTGAGGTGCTCCATATTCAGAGTACTTCGTTTTATCTTTGATCACATTCATTGATTCAATTGTTTTTTGATCAATTTTGATGAACTCCTCGCGGGTTATATGTTTTCCATTTAATAAAATGAACGCCTTTTCTGGAATTGACCTTAGGGGCACTTGGTTTTCCAGATTAAGCATAATTGGAAGCGTGTAAGAGACTTTTACTGGTTTGCCTTTTTGTATGCCGGGATTCCATTTCAAACTTTGTTGCAATATTCTCTTGGCTTCATCTCCTGTTCCATAACCTAAGTCTCTCAGTACTTTAATATTACTTAGTGTTCCATCCTTCTCCACCACAAAGTTGAGAACTATTCTACCTTGCACACCCGCCTCTTTGGCAGCTTTTGGATAGCTATATGTTTTCCCTATTATATCGTAAAACTTATGAATTCCTCCTGGAAATTCGGGCATTACATCCACCTTCCCGTATTCAAAAACAGAATCCTGAATAGCAACCTGTTTATTATCAATAATTTCCGGTGTCGCTTCAAATATCTGTTCTTTATTAGTCTCTTCGGCTTGCGTTTTTTGAGACTTGATCGATTTAAATGTGGTTGATTGCGTTTCGAGCATTTCCTTTTTGGGATCCGGAAGTGCTTTATGTAACATTCGCGGCATTACATCTCTGCTTATCTTTTGAAGAGATTCAGCTTGTAGATTAGCTGATGAGAGAATTGTCATTCCTAAAAATAATGGAGCAGATAGTCCATACTTCAGCATTGCTGTTTTTGAAGATTTTGATTTGTTTAACATGAGTATTCTTCTTTTTAAAAGTGATTCATTAAAAAAGCTATTGGTTAATTGATTTGATTTTAAGCCCATGGTGTTGCTAAGAAGAAGCAATGCATAATCTGATTTTTTGCACTTGGATGACGCCTCTTCATCGGCAATAAATTCGTGAATAAACCTAATTGCTTTTTTATATAAGTGAGCGATAGGGTTAAACCAATTGATAATTGAAAGAAACTCGAACAAAATGATGTCGGCAGAATGCCATTGTTTTGCATGTACCTTCTCATGTGATAATATCGTTTCTCGGTTCTCAAGATCTTCTGATATTACTATTCTATTAAAGAATGAATAGGCTTGTTGCTCTCCGGTTTTGAAATTAATCAGCTTAAAAACTGAGTATAGAAATTTTGCCAGGAAGAAAGCCGTACCTGCGAGATATATTGCCCATATCCAATCTGTTGAAGTCTGGTTTTGATTAGCTTGGGTGCTTATGAGTACTTCTTCGCCGAAGTAAACATGTGCGATCGCCTGTACTTCCTCTGTAACAAATAATTCTTTAACCCATTGGAATTGAAAAGGTGGGATTAGGAAGGAAATGCAGGCGGTACCTACCAGATAGATTCTGTTAAATGTATAGTAGGTTTCATTTTGCAATAAAACGGTGTAGAATAGGTAGAATACAGATAAGTAAATATTTACTTGTACAAGGAAATTTAGCCAGGTCATGATTCTTTATCTTTAAGGTTTTGGATTAATTTTAATATTTCGTCAGCTTCTTTAAGTCCAATTTTTTGTTTCTTGACAAAGAAGGAAAACATATTTTCCACAGAGTTTCCAAAATACCCGTTGAGTAATTTCTCGGTGGTGAAGCTTTTATATTGTTCTTTACTGATTACAGGAAAATACCGGTGAGTTTTGCCGAAAGCTTCATATTGTACAAATCCTTTGGCCTCTAAAATTCTTATAATCGTTGAAACGGTATTGTATGCAGGTTTTGGTTCGGGAAGTCGTTCAATCACATCTTTTACAAAGGCCTTTTCAAGATCCCATAACACATGCATAATTTGTTCTTCAGCTTTTGTTAATTCTTTAATTTCCATATTCTAAATTGTAATACAATAGTATAACTAAAATATTAGTTTGTCAACTATTTTTTTAGTTATGTAAGATTTTCGAACTTTTTTCCTCGATTATCTGATTCCACCAAAGCTATTCATCTGTGTGGAAATTACTTTTCGAGTTGAGTTCGATTCCCCCAATCACAAAGCGCTAACAAAGAGGAAACAACTTTAAAGTATGATGCTAATCGTCAGCTAGATAAATGAAGTTGTATAGAATTGAAATGGCGGTTTGCATGGGTGTGGGGACAATGTCCCTTAACTTATGGATTTCTAGGTGCGCCGTAGGTGCAAAATGTCGGTAGAAAATTTGATTGCGAATGGTTTGCGTGCCGTAGGTACGCTATCCCGAATGTTTCCCGAATGTTCGGGATACCTACGGCACGGAATTTATAACGACCTTTAACCCCCATGGGGTTGTTGTCCTTAAGTTAAGGACATTGGGTGTGGGCGGACCCTTTCTCGCCCACTGGTCCAAGGGTCTCCTTTGGAGGAGAGATGCCGAAGGCAGAGAGGGTATAAGGCAATGTGGTTATCGCCTCACCCTATCCCTCTCCTCGAGGAGAGGGGAATGCAAGTTTTTTATTTTAAGCGATTTAATAGAGAAATAATAATCGAGCTCAGATTTTTACGGCGCTGCCTATGCCTTATCAGCAGCAACGGTCCAATTGAATGGGTAGAGCAGTACACAAATGCTTTTGGATTGCGGTTTATTCCATGCCGAGGCGGTGACAGGGGTGGACGTTTTCACATTGGCTTCGACAAGCCGTATCAAATGAACAGATATAAAGATTAGTAGAATTTGTGAAATACTTTAGCTTACGGAGTATTTTTAGTTCACGGAGAGTATCAGGTGCAGGGAGTTTTCAAATCCCTTAGAGAGTTCATGTATAGATGCATTGCCTCAAATGCAAGAGCTATAAATAACGAAGGCCTCCATTTTTTTGAAGGCCTTTGTTGTTTTATGTTTAAACCGGAATTTTCCGCAGCTTAATTATTCTTGTCCAATGTAATACTTTCATAACTGGGTACACCGGATCTAGTTCGAACCATTTTTTTGCAAAATTTGGACTGTTCGGAAACTTGTGATGATTGTTCTGAAACAATTCTCCTAGCATTAAGAAATCTAAAGGAGTAGTGTTTTTTGAATGGTCTCCATTGTCAAAGTTCGAATAGCCGTATTTATGTCCGCACCAGTTAACCAATGCTCCATGTATTGGGCCCATCAAAAAATGAATAGGTAATAGTAAATAAAACCATGCACTTGGAGCAAATGCAACGTAAAATGCAATGTATCCAGCTGCAAACGCAAACCGAGAAATATAGGATGAAGCAATAATATCTAATGTGCGCCATTCCGGATAGTTGCCTTTAAAGCGGGTTTCAGGCTCTTTATTCATATTAAAATAATCCTGAAATATTTTTTTAGTAGCCCACATCATTTGAAATACATCTCGGAAGAAGTGTGGAGAATGTGGATCTTCTTTGGTATCGCTATATGCATGGTGCATACGGTGTAAAATGGCGTAAGCTCGAGGATTTAAAAACGATGCCCCTTGAAACACATATGTCATTATATAAAACACTCTTTCCATAAATAAGGAGGTGATGAACATTTTATGGGATGCATATCTATGCAGAAAGAATGTTTGGGCAAATAAGGATAAGAACCAGTGTAGAAGGAAAAAAATAAGGATAATCACGTATTGAAAAATTTTTACAAAGCTACGTAAATAAGAAGGTTTGGTTTTATGTTTTTTAAAATAACAATTAACAGGTCATTGAGAAATAGGATTATAACTAATCGTACTATTTCAAATTACTCCTTGAAAATTGTTTTGTTCTCGAGCAGCTTTCATTTATTGCCAATAACTTATAGATATGAAGGGAGGTATTATTTGGCAGGGCACAGGAAAGAAATGCCAGGGGTTGAGGATAGCGATAAAGATGCTCCTTGATTTTTGTTTTTGGTGGAGGGATAATTAAACTTTCTTTGCCAACCATTTGACAATTAAACAATTTACTCTATCTTTGCAGTCCCAATTTAAGGGGTAAAGTATATTGTTTAATTAATTTAATATCAAGCAAGTGAATACGTTAAGTTACAAAACTGTCTCTGCCAACAAGAAGACCGTTAACAAAGAATGGATAGTTGTTGACGCTGAGGGCGAGATTTTGGGGCGCTTGTCTTCGAAGATCGCAATGATCATTCGTGGAAAACACAAGCCTACATTCACCCCAAACGTAGACTGCGGTGATAACGTTGTTGTTATCAATGCAGACAAGGTAAAACTGACCGGCGACAAACTAAGCGACAAAACTTACGTTCGTTACACTGGTTATCCAGGTGGTCAGCGTTTCATTTCTCCTAAGGAGTTATTGGCTAAACATCCAGAGCGCATCATTGAGAAAGCTGTTCGCGGAATGTTACCTAAAAACCGTTTGGGCCGTGCAATTTTCAAAAACCTGCATGTATATGCTGGCGCTGCACATCCGCATGCTGCACAAAGTCCAAAAGAAGTTAAACTTTAATTAGAGAGAAAAGAAATGTCAACTACAAACACTTCAGGAAGAAGAAAAACTGCAGTTGCCCGCATTTACTTAAGCGAAGGTAGCGGCAACATTACCGTTAACGGTAAAGATTACAAAGAATACTTCCCAACCTTACCATTACAATACATCGTTACTCAATCTACAGAAGTTTCTGGTTCTACCGGTAAATTTGATGTTAAAGTTAACGTTGCTGGCGGTGGTGTTAAAGGACAAGCGGAAGCTGTTCGTTTAGCAATTGCTAAGGCTATTGTTGAATTAGATCCGGAAACTAAATCAGGATTAAGAGCTAAAGGTATCATGACTCGTGATGACAGAATGGTTGAACGTAAAAAACCAGGACGTAAGAAAGCTCGTAAAAGATTTCAATTTAGTAAACGTTAATTTAAGGAGGATCAAACAATGGCTAGAACAACATATCAGGACTTACTTGATGCAGGTGTACACTTTGGTCACCTTACCCGTAAATGGGATCCGAAAATGGCTCAGTACATTTTCATGGAGCGTAATGGCATCCACATCATCGATTTAAACAAAACTTTAACTAAAGTTGAAGAAGCTGCTGCTGCGATTAAACAAATCGTAAAGTCAGGCCGTAAAGTATTATTCGTAGCTACAAAAAAACAAGCTAAGGATATCGTTGCGCAACAAGCTAAATCAGTAAACATGCCTTTCGTAACCGAGCGTTGGTTAGGTGGTATGTTAACTAACTTCGCTACCGTACGTAAGTCAATCAAAAAGATGTCTAACATCGACAAAATGACTAAAGACGGAACTTTCGATGTTTTATCAAAGAAAGAGAAGTTAATGATTCAGCGTGAGCGTATTAAATTAGAAACACTTTTAGGTGGTATCTCTGATTTAAACCGTTTACCAGCTGCTTTATTCTTAGTTGACGTTAAAAAAGAGCATATCGCTGTAACTGAAGCATTAAAGTTAAACGTGCCTACTTTTGCAATGGTAGATACTAACTCTGATCCTTCAAGCATCGACTTTCCTATACCTGCAAATGATGATGCAACAAAATCAATTCAATTGATTACTGACATCATCGTTAAAGCAATTCAGGAAGGCCTTGATGAGCGTAAGCGCGAAAAAGAAGACGAAGCTGAAAAAGAAGCTGCTGCTGCTAAAGCGAAAATTGATAGCGGCGCAGAAGCACGTCCAGAACCAAAAGTAACTGCGGAAGCAGGCGAAGGTTCTGCAGAGTAATATAATTTCGAAGTCGGAACTCGAAAGTTTGAATTCGGAATAAATCCGGACTTGACCTTTCGGGTTTCGACTTCTGTCTTTAAAAAATTGATCATTTAAAAATTAACAATACATAAAATGTCTACAGTACAAATTTCTGCCTCAGACGTAAACAAACTGCGCCAACAAACTGGTGCAGGTATGATGGATTGCAAAAAAGCTTTAATTGAAGCTAATGGCGATTTCGAAGCTGCGATTGATTACCTACGTAAAAAAGGTGCTAAAGTAGCTGCGAGCCGTCAGGATCGTGAGTCTAACGAAGGTGTGGTTATTGCAAAAACTACTGCTGACGGAAAACGCGGTATTGTAGTTGAAGTTAACTGCGAAACTGACTTTGTTGCCAAAAATGCAGACTTCATTGCTTTTGCTAACAGCATTGCTGAATTGGCTATCGAAAACAATCCGGCTTCTGTTGATGAGCTTACTGCATTGGAATTAAACGGAAATAAATTATCTGACCTGATCTTAGATCAAACAGGTAAAATCGGTGAGAAAATCGGTGTTTCTAAATTCGAATCTGTTTCTGGTGAGAAAGTAATTGCTTACATCCACGGTAACTACCGTTTAGGTGTATTAGTTGCATTAAGCGCTGATGCTGCTGGTGCTGAAGAAGCTGGTAAAGACGTTGCAATGCAAATTGCTGCAATGAATCCAGTTGCTATCGATAAAGGCGATGTTGATGCTCGTACAATTGAGCGCGAGCTTGAAATCGCGAAGGAGCAAATCCGTGCAGAAGGTAAGCCTGAAGAAATGGTTGAGAAAATTGCTGCTGGTAAATTGAACAAATTCTACAAAGAGTCTACTTTATTAAACCAGGAGTTTGTTAAGGATTCTTCTAAATCAATTGCTCAGTTCCTTGATTCAGTTGCTAAAGGCTTAACTGTTACTGCTTTCAAACGCGTACAATTAGGAGCGTAATATAGAGATTAGTAAATGGAGGCCCAGAAATGAGCTCCAATTCTAATTGAAAATATATAATCCTCGTCTTTTTAGGCGGGGATTTTTTGTTTTAGGCCAGGTTTATTATCCAGAGTTCTTATTAGCCCTTTTTACTGCTTTGCCAACTAATCTCTATTCTCAAATCACTAATCTCCATCTCAATTCGAACTTTTTACTATTTTTGCCAAATTTCTCTTTTAAATGAAGTACAAGCGCATCCTTTTAAAACTTAGTGGCGAATCTTTAATGGGCGATAAGCAATACGGTATAGATAGCGACCGTGTATTGCAGTATGCAAAAGACATTAAAGCTGTTCACGACCAAGGTATTGAAATAGCAATCGTAATTGGCGGAGGAAACATCTTCCGAGGCTTAAGTGCAGAAAAATCAGGCATGGACAGGGTTCAGGCTGATTACATGGGAATGCTTGCCACCGTAATTAACTCTATGGCATTGCAAGATGCTCTCGAAAAATTGGAAGTTAAAACAAGGTTGATGACAGCCATTAAAATGGAGCAGATTTGTGAACCATTTATCCGTAGAAGAGCGGTTAGGCACCTTGAAAAAGGGCGTATTGTAATATTCGGTGCTGGAACGGGAAATCCGTACTTCACTACCGATACTTGTGCTTCGCTTCGTGCAATTGAGGTTCAGGCTGATGTTGTATTGAAAGGGACACGTGTCGATGGAATTTACACTGCCGATCCGGAAAAAGACCCGACAGCAACTCGTTATGACGAGATTACTTTCCAGGAAGTATATGACAGAAGTTTAAATGTAATGGATATGACCGCCTTTACATTGTGCCAGGAGAATAAGCTGCCAATTATCGTATTTGATATGAACAAGTCGGGTAATTTTATGCGCATTGCCAATGGTGCGCAGATCGGAACGTTAGTAAAAGGTTAATACTAAAAATAAATAGGCTCATAAAATTAAAACTATGAACGACCTCATAAAAAAGCAACTTAATGATGCGAAAACGGCTATGGACAAGGCTATTGCGTTTACGGACTCTGAATTAGCAAAGATTCGCGCCGGGAAAGCTAATCCTTCTATGCTTGATTCTGTATCTGTAGAATACTACGGTGCTCCAACTCAATTGAGCGCTGTTGCAAGCGTCAATACTCCTGACCCTCGTACAATTGTAGTACAGCCTTGGGAAAAATCATTGCTAAGCGCGATTGAAAAAGCAATCATCGATTCTAATGTTGGTTTAAATCCTCAAAATGATGGTTCTGTAATACGTATGAATGTTCCGCCTCTAACCGAGGAGCGCCGCAAGGATCTGGGTAAAAAGGTTAAGGAGGAAGCGGAGCGTGGAAGAATTGCTGTTCGTAATATCAGGAAAGATGCCAACTCTAAGATTCAAAAATTAAAAAGTGATGGTGTTTCTGAGGATGAAATTAAAGCAGGTGAAGGAGAGGTTCAAAAATTAACCGACAGCTATATTCTAAAAGTGGATAAATTAGCAGAGGCTAAGGAAAAAGATATCATGACCGTTTAAGGTTAATATGAAAGTCATTTTGAAGGGAATGGGTTAATTAACTCATTCCCTTTTTTATTTTTGTTGAGGCCTATCGTTGGAACGTTATTATCAGGTTCAGCTCATGGGCTCTCATTCTAGCATCTCAAATCTTATATGAAACTACTCATCAAGTATTTAAGCAGACACAAGGGAGTGGTGATTTTAGCATTGTTCCTTGCTGCAATCAATCAGGGCTTTTCTCTTTTAGATCCATACATCACTGGGCGTATTGTTGACGGTTTTATTGAAAAAAAAGACCATCTGGATCGCGCTTTTTATATTTCCGGCGTGCTAAAATGGGTCGGGCTTGGAATAGGGGCTGCCATGGTGTCGAGAATAGCAAAAAACTTTCAAGACTATTTTACGAGTATTATTATCCAAAAAGTAGGTGCAAGAATGTATGCAGATGGGCTGGAGCATTCCTTGCAATTACCTTACCAGGTTTTTGAAGATCAACGAAGTGGAGAGACGCTGGGTATTCTGCAAAAAGTGCGGCAAGACTCAGAGAAGTTCATCACATCTTTTATAAGCGTACTATTTGTAAGTATTATAGGGATGGTTTTTGTGATTGTTTACTCTCTTTCTGTGAGTTATAAGGTAACCCTGGTTTATTTAGCGTCAATTCCAGTAATTGCGATAGTAAGTCTGCTCCTAAGCAGAAGAATTAAAACTATCCAGAAGAAAATTGTTGGTGAAACTACTGCTCTTGCTGGTTCTACAACTGAGTCTTTACGTAATATCGAACTTGTCAAAAGCTTGGGGCTTGCTGACCAGGAGATCAAACGGCTTAATAACACCACTTATAAAATCCTTGGGTTAGAATTAAAGAAAGTAAAGTACGTGCGAAGCATGAGTTTTGTGCAGGGGACCACTGTAAATTTCGTTAGGAGTGTTATGGTGGTGGTACTGCTGATTCTGATTTTTGACAAAGCAATATCGCCCGGACAATACTTTTCGTTCTTGTTTTATTCTTTTTTCTTGTTTGGCCCATTGCAAGAGCTTGGCAACGTTATCTTAACCTGGCGCGAAGCAGAAGTGTCTTTAAATAACTTTCATAATATTTTGACCACGCCAATTGATGTTAAGCCGGCAAAGCCTGTTAAGTTTCACGAGGTAAAAGAGTTTAGCTTTAATAATGTAAGCTTTAAGCATCGAACAGCAAGGCGCAATGCCCTTACTGATATTTCTTTTGATGCTTATCAAGGTGAGACCATAGCATTTGTCGGCCCGTCAGGATCTGGTAAGACCACTTTGGTGAAGTTACTTGTTGGTTTGTATCAGCCTCAGGAGGGGCAGGTACTTTATAATAATATTCCGTCGTCGGATATTAACCTTGATGAACTTCGCGAAAAGATCGGTTTTGTAACTCAGGACACTCAATTGTTTTCGGGGTCCATTCGTGAGAATTTATTGTTTGTGCGTCCGGATGCTACTGATGAGCAGTGTATGGATGTATTACATAAAGCGGCCTGCCATAATCTGCTAGCAAGAGCTGATAAAGGCCTGGATACGGTTATTGGCGAGGGAGGGGTTAAGGTTTCTGGTGGCGAGAAGCAAAGGCTTTCAATTGCCAGGGCGTTGTTGAGAAAGCCTAATATTTTGGTTTTTGACGAGGCGACTTCTGCATTGGACTCCTTAACCGAGGAAGAGATTACCAGAACAATAAGGGATCTGTCAAATATGAGTAACCACATTACGATTCTGATCGCGCACAGATTGTCCACCATTATGCATGCTGATAAGATTTTTGTACTTGAGAAAGGGCATATCATCGAGTCTGGGCGACATTTTGAGCTTATTGAAGAAAAAGGCTTGTACTATGCTATGTGGAGGCAACAAATAGGCGAGAAACATTCTGTAGAAAACTGAAACTTGGCATAGGTATCGGTAGTATAAGGATACCTATGCACAACCTTGGCTTTATCAATATCAACTTAGGAACAACGGAAGTTGTAACAGCTTTTCTAATTTTTGGGTGGTCACCCATACTTCTAATGGCATATTGTTTAATTGATATTTTGCGGTCTCGGTTTCGGGGAAGGATAATCAAACTAACATGGCTTTCCTTGGTGTTGGTAGTACCGGTAATTGGTGCCGTGCTCTATATGGTAGCTGGTAAGTCCCAAAAAGTACCATCCAGATTGATCCATCAGGCAGATTTTGAACGAATAGCAGCTTAATTGCGGTATATTCGCGCAAAAAAGTTCATGAGCGATAGCATTCTTGCTTTTAAAATAGGCGGCCCTGAAATTGTCTTAATTCTTTTCTTCGGAATAGTGCCTGCCGGATTGATGATTTTTTCTTTATTGGATGTTCTTAAATCACGGTTTAAAGGAAATGCGAAATCGGTTTGGATACTTATTGTTTTGCTCCTGCCGGTTTTGGGAGCTTTGTTATACCTTCTTCTTGGGCGAACTAAGAAAATATAGTGATAGCAAAAACGCCATTGTGATTGTATCAGGATGGCGTTTTGCTTAAGAACTTCTCAAATAGTTTTTGGCTTCATCTCCCATCCCTTCTCTTCTGAAGGGGTACTTTGGAGAGAAAAGAGAAGGTTATATGGAGCTTTTAGAGCTACCCTTAATATTATTTTAGCTTACTTAAAGCGGCTTTCACTCTCGGAATCATAGCTGCAATTTCTTCCGTCGAACTTGCACCTACTGAAGCTCTGAACCAATTCACACCATGGCTCGTGCCGAAGGCTGAAAACGGTACCAAAGCAGCTTTCGCTTCTTTGATTAGATATGAGTTTATATCAGTGCTATCTTGAAGCAGATTGCCACCAGGGGTTGTTTTGCCAGCATAATCAAGTTTTAGAGTCAAGTAAATTGCTCCCATTGGTTCGATGGCATCAACCGCAAAGCCTTCATTCTTCATATCCTGAAACCCTTTATAAAGAGTGTCTAAACTGGCTTGGATACGTGATTTAAATGTGCTAAGGTAGTTGAACACACCATTTCCATTGTTTAAGAAATTCGCCATGGCAACTTGCTCTGGTTTTGGAGCCCAGGCGCCCATATGCCCTACAATAGACCGCATTTTGTCAATAACCTGCGCGGGGCCAAAACCCCAACCAACACGAACACCGGTTGCGGCAAAACATTTGGAGGCTCCGTCAATATAAATTACATAATCTTTAATCTCGGGGCGTAAGCTTACAGGGTCAACGTGCTGATGATCGCCGAAAGTCAGCATTGCATAGATCTGGTCGTAGAGGAGATATAAGGGTTTTTCGCCATTGCTACGCTTGCTATTCTCTTCTAAAATCAAGTCACATATTTCCTCTAAATTCTCTTTGCCGAACATTGTTCCAGTTGGATTGAGCGGAGAACAAAGAGCAAGTAAAGTTGCCCCTGAGATATACGGGCGCAAGTCATCTGCCGTAGGCATAAAATTATTCTCAGGCTTTGTGGGTACCGCAATGCCTTTGGCACTTGTAAGGTCGCAATAATGATTATTGTTCCAGGACGGCGCTGGGAAAATTACAGTATCGCCCGGGTCAACTAATGCCAGGTAGGTCGCATATATAATTGGGCGGGAGCCACTAGAAATAAGAATTTCATTTGTATTTAGGTTTAAGCCGAAGGCCTTAGCCATAAATTTGCTCACGCTTTCGCGAAGCGGTAAAATACCATCAGCAGGAGGATAGTTGGTTTGGTGCTTGTCGTAAGCCTCTTTAATGCCGGTGGTTAATTCTTCTGGAATTGGGAAAAGTGAAGCGTCAAAGTCACCTATTGTAAGGTTAGCAATTTGCTGTCCCTGTTTTTTTAGTTCATTTATTTCGCCTGCAATTTTAATAATTTCAGAGCCTTTTAAGTGTTGTGCTAAACGCGATACTGACATGGTGTATGATTGTTTTCTCCGTTATAAATCCATAATTTCGGATCGCGCCAAATATACGCCGCTTTAATGTAACCTGCTTGTAATAATGCCGATAATTGAAAAATAACCGGCGAATTCTGTTCCTAAAATGAAATGGCGGACGAAAGTTTTTCCTCTCATCCGCCATTCGTGTAAATATTGAAGCCGATTATTTAACTAATTCTTTAATTGCGTGTTCGACTTTTGCAAAATTAAAACCAGCTAACGTATGTTTAAATAAGCCACGAATCTCCTGATTGCAAAGGTTTCCGATGCTACCTTCATGAGTGTGTTGCACCTTCTCTGGCGCTTTAAATTCTCCTCTCTCAATCTCGTAACCTACCTGTTTGTAGGCTTCGCGGAAAGGAACACCTTTTAATACTTCTTCATTTACTGCTTCAACACTAAATAGGTAGAGATATTTTTCATCTTTCAGGATTTCATCTTTTACTGTAATATTTTGAAGCATGAAAGTTGCCATTCCCAGACATTCATTTAGAGACTGAAACGCCGGGAAAAGATTCTCTTTTAATAATTGCAAGTCGCGATGATAGCCTGACGGAAGATTCGTTGTCATTAGCGCAATCTCATTTGGCAGAGCTTGAATTTTGTTGCACCGCGAACGCATAAGTTCGAAAACATCCGGATTTTTCTTATGAGGCATAATGCTTGATCCGGTTGTTAATTCATCAGGAAAACTAATGAAACCAAAATTCTGGCTAATGAACAAAGTTATGTCCATCGATAGTTTTGCTAAGGTTGCTGCAATCGAAGACATGCCCTGAGCCAGAATTCGTTCGGTTTTACCACGTCCCATTTGTGCATAAACAACGTTGTAGTTTAGCGAATCGAAACCCAAAAGTTCGGTGGTCATAGTGCGGTTTAAAGGGAAAGAGGAACCATAACCAGCAGCAGATCCCAGAGGATTTTTATTACACACTTTCCACGCGGCAAGCATCAACTCCAAGTCATCTACCAGGCTTTCGGCGTATGCTCCAAACCATAAGCCAAAGGATGATGGCATTGCAATTTGCAAATGTGTGTATCCTGGCAGGAGTTTGTCTTTATGCTCTTCGCTAAGGCTGATTAATTGATTGAATAAGTTTTCAGTGTTCTCTACAGTCCTTTGAATCTGACTACGGAAGTATAACTTTAGGTCTACAAGAACCTGATCGTTGCGAGATCGTCCGCTGTGAATTTTCTTGCCAGCATCGCCAATTCGCTGAGTTAAAAGTAATTCAACTTGAGAGTGTACATCTTCTACGCCATCTTCGATAATGAATTCGCCAGCCTCGATTTCTTTATAGATAGTCTTCAATTCTTTCTGCACCGTATGGAGGTCTTCTTTACTGAGAAGATTAATGCTTTCGAGCATACGTGTATGTGCCAAAGAGCCAAGTACGTCAAAGGCGGCCATTTCTGCATCCAGCTCACGATCTCTTCCAACGGTGAAGGTTTCAACCGATTTTTCTACTTGTTTATCTTTTTGCCAAAGTTTCATTCGGATTACGATTTGGGAGTTAATAAACTTCGAGGCAGGAAATTTCCTCGTCATTTAAGAATGTATTAATTATATCTTCTTTTTGAATTAGAAGATTGGCTATGTAAAGCGTTGTTGTGTTGCCTGTTCGCAACCATATTATTTTAGGGGGATGCCCGTATAGGTTGGAAAAATCATAAAAATCAGCATCGAAACTTACGGAAGTATAACCGTTTGATTTTGCAAAACGCCAAATTTCAAGATCTGCTTTTCCTTCTAATCTCAGTTCACGAACCTGGGCCGACTCTTGAAAATGATTGTTAAGAATCTTGAGTATTCTAAATGAAATATTTTGATCAAAAAGTAATTTCACGAGATTACCCGGGTTCTATGTTCCTTGTCAGCTGCATAAGCCAGACAGGCCTGAATATCTTCTTGGGTTAATTCCGGGAAATCAGCAACTATCTCCGAATAGTTCATCCCATTAGCCAGCCAGCCTAAAATGTCTGAGACTGTAATCCTGGTTGATTTAACACAAGGTTTTCCGAAGCGGACATCAGATCTAATCTCTATATGGTTTCTGTAGTCAGTCATTCTCAGGAAGTAGTTTCTTCAAAGATACAAAATCTGTGGGTGAAGAATCAAAGCAACAGCTTTTCAAGCATTGCTATATAAAGCTCTACGCCTTGATGGATTTCATCTACATAGATAAATTCATCGGCCATGTGGGAGCGGGCTGAATCTCCAGGCCCAATTTTTACGGAGGTAATATCTAAAAGCGCCTGATCGCTGGTTGTTGGAGAACCGTAAGTGGTTCTGCCTAATTCCAACCCTGCCAGAACAAAAGGGTGGCTTTTACTTATTGATGATGGCTTTAAGCGGGTTGACCTGGGAGTAACATCGCATTCAACATGCTGTTTGATGATGTCGACAACTTCTTCATTGCGATAAGCGTCGGTAACACGTACATCAACAGTGAATTCGCATTTTGCAGGTACTACATTATGCTGAGACCCAGCGTTAATAACCGTTACTGACATCTTGGTTGCTCCAAACAATTCGGATTCTTTGGGGAATTTAAAGGTTCTGAACCATTCGATATCCTTTAGCGCCTTATATATAGCGTTTTCGCCTTCCTCTCGGGCTGCATGTCCAGCTTTTCCATGCGCTACACAATCCAATACAATTAAGCCCCTTTCCGCAATAGCGAGGTTCATTAAAGTTGGTTCGCCAACGATCGCAAAATCTAAAGCTCCTAAACTAGGTACTAATGATTCAATGCCATTTCTGCCAGAGACTTCTTCTTCGGCGGTTGCTGCGATACAAAGGTTGTATTTAAGATTTTGTTGAGCATAGAAGTGACGGAAAGTAGCGATAAGCGAAACCAAACATCCACCAGCATCATTGCTTCCCAGTCCATATAATTTACGATCCAAAACCTCCGGAAAAAAGGGATTGCGAGTATAACCAGGATTGGGTTTTACGGTATCGTGATGAGAATTAAGAAGAATAGTTGGTTTGGCGGGATCGTAATGCTGGTTAAAAGCCCAGATATTATTTTGCGTTCTGTTGGGATTTAAATTATGCTTCTTAAAGAAGAGTTCGATTGTCTCGGCAGTTTTATCTTCTTCCCTGCTAAAAGAAGGAATTGCAATCAAACTCTTCAGTAATTCTATGCTATCTTCCGCGAGTTGTTTCGGCATTAGTTAGTGTCTTTGTATAAACCTGCAGCTTTAATTGATGCGAATTTAATCCCTTTAATTAATGCCGCACTGAAACCGTTATGTTCCATTTCATTTAGCCCGGCAATAGTACAGCCTTTTGGAGACGTAACTTTATCGATTTCATGTTCAGGGTGTGTGCCATGAATCAACAGTAGGTCCGCAGCGCCTTTAGCCGTTTGAACAGCCATTTTCAATGCATCTTCTGCATGAAAACCAATTTCAACTCCACCTTGTGAGGCTGCCCTAATTGATCTTAAAAAGAAGGCGATTCCACTTGCACACAATGCAGTAGCAGATGACATTAAGTCTTCATTGATTTGAACTACAGCTCCTACTGTTTCGAACAACTTTTTGGTCAAGTCAACATTCTCCTGCTTTGCATTATCGGTGGTGATGCAAGTCATAGATTGGCCGATCGATATTGCTGTATTAGGCATGGCACGAACAACTTGCACATTGTCTCCTAAATGAGCCTTAATATCTTTGCACGCAACTCCTGTAATTACGGAAATCACCAGATGTTTCGCAGGATCAATTGCTCCTTTTATTTCTGCTAACAGTGTGTTTATTTGCTGAGGAAGAACCGCAAGCACGATAATTGAGGAATTTGAAACCGCCTCAAAATTGTTGGTAGTAGTTGTATAGCCTTCCTCGGCTTTGGCCGAAAGGCCAGTGATATTTCTTCTGGTAAGCGTAATTTGGGCAGCTTGGTAAGTATTTGATTTTACCAAACCATCCGAAAAGGCTAAACCCATATTTCCGCTTCCAAGTATGGCGATATTTCCGTTTAAGTCCATTTTATGCAAATAATCTTGTTCCAAATAATTCTCCGTCTAAATAAGCGAGCTCATCTGATTTACCAATATAGACGTCGTTAACACCGCTCGTTATAGCCCTAAAAGCATTCTCTAATTTTGGAAGCATCCCACCTGCAATTATATTGTCGGCTTTTAAACTTTCAAATTCAGATGAACTTATCTCTCTGATCACAGACTCATCGCTATTGACATCCCTCAGCACTCCCTTCTTCTCGAAGCAATAAACTAAACTCGTTTTATATAAACCGGACATAGCTACCGCGATAGAAGAAGCGATTGTATCAGCATTGGTGTTTAACAATTGCCCCTGGCCATCATGAGTTATAGCAGAAAAAACAGGGATTACGTCAGTTTGCAAAAGAGCACTAAGCTTTTGGCTATCAACTGAATTAGCATTCAAATCGCCAACGAAACCATAGTCTATATCTTTAACCGGCCGGCGAGTTGCCTTAATTAAATTAGCATCGGCACCGGTAAGTCCAATGGCATTACAGCCTACTCTTTGTAGTTGGGCAACAATATTTTTATTAATTAGCCCTGCATAAACCATTGTCACCACACGAAGCGTTTCAATGTCGGTAATTCGGCGTCCATCTACCATTTTAGGTTCAATTCCTAAGGTATGAGAAAGGTCTGTTGCAATTTTCCCTCCGCCATGTATAAGAATTTTGTGGCCTTTTAGTGAAGCAAAATCATTTAAGAAATTGTAGAGGTTTTCAGAATTGTCGATAACATTCCCACCGATTTTAATTACATACAGTGGTTCCATTATAATTCCTCCAAAATTCCTTTAAGTACAGCTTGAGCCGCCCAAACACGATTGCCCGCTTCTTTGATAACCAATGAATCCTCGCTATCCAAAATATCAGAACCCAATTCAAGATCGCGGCGAACCGGAAGACAGTGCATCACTTTACCTTTTTTGGTAAGCTTTAGTTTCTCCTGGGTCATCATCCATCCTTCGCCTGAAGTAAGAATTTTCCCATAATCCTTATAGCTTGACCAGTTTTTTACATAGATGAAGTCAGCTCCAGCCAAAGCTTCACCCTGATTGTGGATGATTGTAGCTCCTGGGGTAAATTGTTCTGCTAATTCATATCCTTCAGGATGAGTAATTACAAAATCAATCATCCCCTCTTCTTGCGCTTTACACATCCATTCCGCAAATGAGTTTGGAACAGCTTGAGGCAGAGGTTTCACGTGTGGCGCCCATGTTAAAACAACTTTTGGCCTCACCCCGACCCTCTCCAAAGGAGAGGGAGAATGCTCTACTATCGTAATTAAGTCTGCAAGGCTTTGCAAAGGATGGCGCGTTGCACTTTCTAAGCTTACAACCGGTTTGCCACTATATTTAATAAATTTATTGAAGATGTCTTCGCTATAATCTTCCTCTTTATCTTTTAAAGAGGGAAAAGAACGAATTCCTAAGATATCGCAGTATTCACCCATAACACCGGCAGCCTCACGGATGTGTTCCACCGTTGTACCATTCATAACAACACCGTCTCGGGTTTCTAAAGCCCACCCTTCCTTGTCGATATTCATCACGATAGGAGTCATACCTAAATTTAGGGCCGCTTTTTGGGTGCTTAGGCGAGTACGAAGGCTTGGATTAAGGAATATTAATCCAATAGTTTTGTTTTTTCCAAGCTCCTGGTTGGCAAATGGATTTTTTTTAAGTGTTAATGCCTCCTGCACAATCGCAGGAACATTAGCAACATCATGAACTGATGTAAATAATTTCATCTTTTAAGAACGAGGTTAAGCTGTAACTGCAGAAGTTGACAAAATAGAGCTGAAAGCTTCTAAGAAACGGTCAGCATGTGCTTTTGTTAAGTTTAATGCCGGAAGCAAACGAATTACATTTGGTTTTGCTTCGCCAGTAAAAATATGATGTTTAAATAGCAGGTCTTTTTTAACATGGCTTAGTTCGTCCGGTAAGTCAATTCCAATCATTAACCCTCTTCCCCTTACCTCTTTGATCTGATTGAATTTCTTTAATTCCGAAATTAAGTATGAGCCAACTTCTGATGCATTCTGCAATAAATTATCCTTTTCGATAACTTCTAAAACTGCTAAAGCAGCAGCACAGGCTAAGTGATTACCTCCGAAAGTAGTTCCAAGCATTCCGTGCCAAGGCTTAAACTTTGGCGCAATAGAAATTCCTCCAATTGGGAATCCATTGCCCATTCCTTTAGCCATGGTATAAATGTCAGCATCTACACTGGCGAAATCATGTGCATAGAATTGGCCGGTTCTGCCGTAACCGTCTTGTACTGAATCTGCAATAAATACCGCATCATATTGGTTGCAAAGCGAACGGATTTTTTGCAGAAAGCTTTGCGAAGCAACTTTAATCCCCCCAACACCTTGCAATGCTTCAATTATTACAGATGAAATTTCATTGCCGAACTCTGCAAAGGCTTTTTCTAAAGCCTCTTCATCGTTATGAGGAAGGAATACTACATTGTCAGTCTGGTTAACCGGAGCTACAATTTTAGGATTATCAGTAGCCGAAACAGCTAAAGATGTACGGCCATGAAATGCTCCCGAAAAAGCAACTATTTTCTTTCTACCATTATAAAATGATGCCAGTTTAAGGGCGTTTTCGTTGGCCTCAGCACCAGAACTTACCAAAAATAAAGCATAATCTTCCCTGCCAGAAACTTTTCCTAGTTTTCCGGCCAGTTGTTGCTGCAATGGAATTTCTACTGAGTTAGAATAGAATCCAAGCTTATTAAGTTGCGCAGTAACGCGAGAAACGTAATGAGGATGGGTGTGTCCGATAGAAATTACAGCGTGTCCGCCGTATAGATCTAAATATTCTTGTCCCTTGTTGTCCCAAACAAGGCTTCCTTGTCCCTTTACAATCTCAATCGGATTGATTGGATATACATCAAATAAATTCATTTTTTTAAGAGGTTAAAGGTGAAAGCTAAAAGATAAAAGGGTAGAGTCCAATGCTTTAGAACTAGGTTCAATAGCCCCTTTACTTTTCTCTTCTCAAAAATTTAATGAAGCCAATTAACATAGCTTTGACTTCGTTTTTGTCCTTATTTATGGCTTCAAATCCTTCAGCAGCAATATATCCTAAGTCAAATATTAGTTGAAAACTATATTCGACTTCCAATGCAGACCCCAATGAGTTATCAAGATAATGGCAAAAATCTTTATCGGTGTTTTTGCCACACCCTTCAACTATATTCATCGGTACCGAATAAACCGATCGCCTTAGTTGACTTGTTAACGCGAACCGCTCATCAGAAGGCATCAAGGGTAGCACTTCTTTATAAATTTTAAGAGTCAGCTTATGTGCTTTCTGCCAAACTTCAAGTTTTTTATAATCTCGCATAATAAGGTTAAAGGTAAAAGCCTTAAATGTAAAAAGGTTTCCTTCCAATCGCAAAAACAAGATTTTGAAAAACGCTACGTTTTCCGCGCTGCTCTTTTACCTTCAATAAGCTCCATGCAAAAGCCTTTTACCTTCCGCCTTTATCCTTTCACCTCCTAGAAGGCTTGTGCTTTGAGGCGAAGTCCCGCTCTCTCGTCTAACCCGAACATAAGATTCATGTTCTGAACAGCTTGCCCGGATGCCCCTTTTAATAAGTTATCAATAATGCTTAGTATCATCACTTTGTTTCCATGTTTCTCCACATGAACCAAGCATTTATTTGTATTTACAACTTGCTTTAAGTCGATATTCTTTTTGCTGACATGGGTAAACTCATGGTCGGCATAGTATTCTTTGTATAGATTTTCCAGATCCTCCTGGCTTAAATCACATTCCGTGTATATTGAGGCCATAATGCCTCGGGCAAAGTCGCCTCGGTATGGGATAAAATTAATGCCTTCTGCAAAAGTCGGTTGAAGCTGATGGATGCTTTCGCCTATTTCTTTTAAATGCTGATGCCCAAAAGCCTTATAAACAGAAAGGTTGTTGTTTCTCCAACTGAAATGAGAGGTCGAAGAAAGGCTCTGTCCTGCTCCGGTAGACCCAGTAGTTGCCGAAATATGAACTTCTTTGTTAAGTAAACCCGCTTTGGCCAATGGCAATAATCCTAACTGCAAGCAAGTTGCGAAACAGCCTGGATTGGCAATGTTTTGAGCGGATTTAATCCTGTCTTTGTTTAACTCTGGTAAGCCGTAAACAAAGTTTTTATTATCGATGTTTGCTGTTTTTCCTAACCTAAAATCCTGAGATAAGTCGATGATTTTAACAGTATCATTAACCGGATTGGCTTCTAAAAACTTCTTGGCATCACCATGCCCAACACAAAGAAATAATACATCAATATCCTGAGAAAGGCCGCTGGTAAATTTTAGGTCTGTATCACCAACTAAATCGGCGTGAACGTCATAAATGTAATTTCCTGCGTTGCTGTTGCTGTTAACAAAAGAGATGTCAACGTTAGGATGGTTAACCAAAATCCGAAGAAGTTCTCCTCCTGTATATCCAGCTCCGCCGATAATTCCAGCTCTAATTTTCATCTTGATTCACGTTATGGAAAATCTTAACCTGATTTCCGAAGATTTTAGAAAATCCTTTTACGTCGTCGCCAGTGTAACCTTCATTCATTTCTCCATAGCTACCATATTTACTCGCCATTAAATCGTGTTTAGATTCAATGCCGATAATTTGGAAACGGTAAGGCATCAGTTGAACAAACACTTTTCCCGAAACTGTTTTTTGAGTATCAGTAAGGAAAGCTTCTATGTTGCGCATTACTGGATCGTGAAATTGTCCTTCGTGCATCCAATTTCCGTAAAACATTGATAACTGGTCTTTCCAACTTAATTGCCACTTCGTAAGCGTATGCTTTTCTAAAGTATGATGGGCTTTAATGATAACCATTGGTGCTGCAGCTTCGAAACCAACACGGCCTTTAATTCCAATGATAGTATCGCCAATATGGATGTCTCTTCCAATGCCAAAAGGAGCAGCTATTGTTTGCAATGCTTTAATTGCATCAGATGGATGATCGAATTGGTCATTATTTACAGCAACAAGTTCTCCTTTTTCAAATTCAAGGATTAACTCTTCTCCTTCTGTTTTGGTTACCTGAGTTGGCCATGCTTCCTCCGGCAATATACCTTTTGAATTAAGAGTTTCTTTGCCCCCTACAGAAGTTCCCCAAATACCCTTGTTGATAGAGTAGGCCGCTTTCGCAAAGTTGAACTCAACTCCATGTGCTTTTAAATATTCAATTTCCGCTTCGCGAGACAACTTCATATCGCGGATTGGAGTGATGATGCCAATTTCAGGGCACAGAATATTAAAGATCATGTCGAAACGAACCTGGTCATTACCAGCTCCGGTTGATCCGTGAGCAACAAAATCTGCACCTATTTTTTTCGCATATTCAGCAATAGCAGTAGCTTGAGTAACGCGCTCGGCACTTACCGAAAGTGGATAAGTGTTATTTTTCAATACGTTACCGTAAATAAGATAACGGATAGAACTATCATAATATCCTTTAACTGCATCAACCGCATGGTGAGAAGCAACGCCTAAAGCATATGCACGTTTTTCGATATGCTCTAATTCTTCTTTGCTAAAACCGCCGGTGTCTACAATAACCGAGTGTACTTCAAGATTTAAGTCTTTAGACAGGTATATAGCACAGTAAGATGTATCTAAACCACCGCTAAAGGCTAAAACTACTTTTTTCTTCATTTTTAAGTATAAGTTATTAAGGGACAAGATTAGTTATGGTTGCCAAAACTTTAACAGAACGTTTAATAGATTCCTCGATGCGTTCAAGTAAGTTGGCTTTATGGGTCATTTCTTTTTCTTTTTGCTCGGCCTCTTTTGCCTTTTCAACGGGGTCGAAAAGCATAGCGGTACACAAACAGTTTTTACGCTGCTTCATTGTTAAAATGTCGAAGTTTACGCAACTCTGGCAGCCCTTCCAGAAATTTTCATCTTGAGTAAGCTCAGAATACGTTACGGGTTCATAACCTAATTCCGAATTTATTTTCATAACAGCCAGGCCGGTAGTCAAT
>CBIHNR010000088.1:0-22959 GCA_966211215.1 uncultured Pedobacter sp. | reverse complement strand
CGGTTATATTAGATAGCGGGAACCCAATGGCTAATGCTTTTTTAGAAATGGCAGAACGTGTAGCGCAACAGGTGTCGATACAGAACGCCAAAAATTCGCAGGTTGGGGTTTCTTAGAAATTTATTACTTTTATAAAAAATATTTTTATGGATTTGTTGCAAAGAGTGGAAGGAGCTCTTGATACTATAAGGCCTTATCTGGAAGCTGATGGCGGAAACGTTTCTGTTGAAGAAATTACTGCAGAAAATGTAGTTAAGTTACGTCTGCTTGGAGCTTGTGGTTCTTGTCCGATGAGTATCATGACGATGAAGGCAGGTATTGAGCAAGCAATTAAAAAAGCTGTTCCGGAGGTGGAGTCAGTTGAAGCCATAAACCTTACGGATATGGATGACCCTAATGCTGTTGTGCCAGAGAATTATAAATAATTCAAAGAAAGAATAAAAAGAAAAGCGATAGCATTTATGTGCAATCGCTTTTTTTGTTGAATGAGAATCCATTTAACAAGATTTAACAAAGAATGTAGCACAATTTTTGGTACGTTTACATTAATGAAGTACTTATTGTTCGCCATAGCCTTTGTATTATCTCTGTGCTCTTTACAAGCCCAGGAAAAGGCTATTGTGCAGTTCTCGGGGGTTATTTACAATATTGATTCTAATGTGGTTGTACCGTACGTTTCGGTTACAAACAGGTCTGACAGAAATAGAACCGTTTCTGCAAATTACCAGGGGTATTTCTCTTTTGTGGCTCATGAAGGAGATACCATAGTTTTTAGTGCCATAGGTTATAGGCGGGAAGCTTTGGTTATTCCTCGTAATGTTGCTGACAAGAGATATACCGTCATTGTTAAAATGAAACCTAATGTAGTAAACCTTCCTTTAGTGAGAGTATATCCCTGGGCAAGTATGGATGAATTTAATCGCGAATTTATGGCGATGAAGTTTGCCGATGATGATCTTGAGATTGCCCGCAAAAATGTAGAAAAGAGCTCACTGCTGGCAATTGCCAAAAATTTGCCTAGAGATGCACAAGAGCTAAATGGGCTTAACTTCCAAAATAATCACATTGCATTAAGTAACCGGGCAATTAATCAGAGGATGGCTAATCCATTGCTCAACCCATTTGCCTGGGGCGCATTTATACAGCAAATCATGCAAGGGGATAAAAGCAGAAATTCAAACTAGAACTTGATAAAAAGCAAGGGGCAAGTATTCTAATGAGTACTTGCCCCTTGCGCTTTTTATATGTTTAGCGCTTTTTAGAAGCTGCCGGAAATTTCATTTTGTAGCCAACTTTAACGGCGCCCCTGGATATGGCGTCAAGGCGGCTTTTAATCATCGCCCTTTTTAATGGCCCAAGTTTATCTGTAAATAACTTACCTTCTATATGATCGTACTCGTGCTGAATAACGCGGGCTGCCATTCCTGAAAACGATTCTTCATGGTGCTGGAAGTTCTCATCGTAGTAAGATAAAAGAACATTCTGCCTCCGTTTAATATCTTCCCTAATGTCAGGAATGCTTAAACATCCTTCGTTAAAATCCCAAAGCTCGCCGCTTTCTTCGATAATAGTTGGGTTAATAAAAACTTTTTTAAATTCCTGGTATTCGGGCTCATCCCTGTCTGTTATATCTACAATAAACAAGCGGATAGAAAGGCCGATTTGCGGAGCAGCAAGCCCAACCCCACTGGCATTATACATTGTGTCGAACATATTGGCAATTAATTCCTGAAGGTTAGGGTAATCCTGAGGGATTTCTGCGCCTACCTTTTTTAAAACCGGATCGCCGTATGCTATAATAGGTAATTTCATTAAAAAATATATTTGATTTAGAATCAGGGTGGCTTTAATGACAAAAGTCGCCCTCTATTCTTTTTTGCAAAAATAAAAAACTTAAACAGTATAACCGCGAAAGCTATTCCGATGGTTCAAAAATCAAGGTTGTAAGCTGTGCCGGATTGAAAATATCATTAGCAATGTCCAGAATTTGTCCAGAACTAACCGCATTAATCTTAGCGAAAACTTCGTCCAAGGTATCGGCTTTGCCATAATCTAACAGGCTTTTTGACATGGCTATTATAAGGCTTAGCTTATTTTCTTCAGCCAAAGCTATCTGGCCGGTAAACTTTTGTTTCGCCCGATGAAGGGCAGTTTCGGTTAATTTACTGTCGCGAAGCCGGTTTAGCTCTTTGTGTATCAGCTTTAATGCTTTGTTTGCCTTCTCTGTATCGGTGCCAAAATAGATCGAAAATAAGCCAGTGTCGCCAAAAGCTACGTAATTAGATTCTATAGTGTAGGCTATGCCATGCTTTTCCCGAATTTCCAGGTTAAGCCTGGAGGTCATGCCATTGCCCCCGAGGATATTGTTTAGCAAAGAAAGGGCGGTGCGCTTGTCATTATGCAATGAATAAGCATGGTTGCCAATCACACAATGTGTTTGGGCTATTGATTGCTGCTGTTTGCGGGTTAATGGATTATTGCCCGGAATCTGTTTGCGATTTTTAGCGTTGGTGTTGCGTGGAATGTCTTGAAAAACTTTTGCAAACAAATTGCAAAGTTTTATAAAATCATACTCCCCTAAAACCCCAACTACTATTTCTTCTGTATTGTAATTTGATTTTATAAAATTGAAAATATCTGCCTTAGTAAGGCTTTTTACCGTTTCTTCGGTTCCCAGGATGTTTCTTCCTAGTTCATGCCCGGCAAAGATCAGATCTTCAAAATCATCCTGTATAGCTTCTTCTGGCTGGTCTTGGTAAGAGGCAATCTCATCCAGAATTACGCCTTTTTCTTTTTCCATTTCTTCCTCGGGAAAGGTGGAATGAAAAACCAGGTCTTCAAATAATTCTAAAGCCTTATTGATATATGGATTCAAAACCGAGGCATGAATACAGGTGTACTCTTTAGTTGTATATGCATTCAAATCGCCACCAACTGATTCAAGATAGTTCAGGATTTGATGAGTATTGCGTTTCTCGGTTTTTTTAAACAGCAAGTGTTCTATAAAATGCGCGAGCCCATCTTTACCTGGCTCCTCGTCGCGGGAACCCGCATTAATTATAATGCAAGCATGGCTGATTGATGATATTGTTGGCTTGTGTAAAAGCCTGATGCCGTTAGGCAGAGTAAAAACCTGATAATCCATTTAAGATTGCAAAGGTAGTAATAACCACCTGTTATTATTCTTTAAGCTTCAATTTACAAGCCCGTTTGAATTTTTCGAACCGCGGCATTGAAACATTTTTGATATAAGACTGATTTGGATTCTCTGATGCGTAATTCTGGTGATATTCTTCTGCCCGATAGAATTGTTTTAGAGGAGCCACCTCGGTTACGATAGGATTTTTAAATGCCGGAGTCCATTTCATTATGGCTTTTCTCGCGGCTTCTTCCTGCGGCTTATCTACATAAAAGATAGCAGACCGGTAAGATGAACCGTAGTCTGGCCCTTGCCTGTCTTTAGTGGTTGGATCGTGCGACGAAAAGAATGCATCCAGCAATTGTTCGTAACTTAATTCCTTAGGATTGTAATAAACCAGTACTGTTTCGGCATGCCCGGTTGTTTCAGAGCAGACTTGTTCATAAGTTGGATTCTTGGTATGCCCACCAGCATAACCAGATACAACAGAATCAACTCCTGCGATATTTTCAAAGATTTCTTCGGAGCACCAAAAGCAGCCCTCAGCGAAAGCAGCAACGGATTTCTTTTGATTTTCTAACCTTACTTCAGAAGTTTGTTGTCCGGAGGAATTGCATGCAACGGCTCCGATGATAAATAAGGTAGCTATTAAAATTTTAAATTCTTTCATAATATCCCTTAGCTAATTAACTATAATCTACATACGAAATTATTATGGCACTACATTTTATGACATTGCGAAGATTTAACAATTTTCTTTTACGATTATCCCGCCCAGCCTTCTCTGTCAAGGCTCCTGAAATGAATAGCTTCGGCCAGGTGCTCAATCTTTATATCCTCAGATGCATCCAGGTCGGCGATGGTGCGTGCAACTTTGAGAATCCTGTCGTAAGCACGTGCAGATAGCCCAAGCTTTTCCATAGCTTTTTTTAGTAGCATTTGCCCTGCGTCATTGATTTTACAGATTTCTCTTACTGTTTTAGGACTCATCTGGGCATTGCAGTAAACATCCTTCTTCTCCTCGAAACGTTTGGTTTGCTTTTCCCGGGCTTCAATTACCCTTTCACGAATATTAGAACTGTTTTCAGCTGGCCTATCTGATGAAAGTTCGCTAAAATTTACCGGCGTAACTTCAACATGCAGGTCGATGCGATCTAGCAAAGGACCAGATACCTTGCTTAGATATTTTTGCACTACGCCGGGGCCGCAGAGGCATTCTTTCTCGGGATGATTGTAGAACCCGCAGGGGCAGGGATTCATAGAAGCAATCAACATAAAGCTTGCCGGATAGTCAATGGTAAACCTAGCCCTGGAAATTGTTACTCTACGTTCTTCTAGCGGTTGGCGCATAACTTCAAGTACCGTACGTTTAAATTCAGGAAGTTCGTCGAGAAACAGGACACCGTTATGAGCTAATGAGATTTCCCCTGGCTGGGGATTTCCTCCTCCCCCAACAAGGGCAACATCTGAAATTGTATGGTGTGGCGAACGGAATGGCCGTATCGTCATTAGTGAATCTGCAGCGGAGAGTTTGCCGGCTACAGAATGAATTTTCGTTGTTTCGAGGGCTTCGTGGAGATTTAGAGGGGGTAGTATGGTTGGCAGGCGTTTAGCCAGCATGGTTTTTCCAGCTCCCGGAGGCCCGATGAGTATAACATTATGTCCGCCAGCAGCCGCTATTTCTAAGGCACGTTTTATGTTCTCCTGTCCTTTAACATCCGCAAAGTTGCTTTCGTAGTTGTTAATATTATGATAGAACTCGTCTCGGGTATCAACAATTGTAGGCTTCAAGGAGCTTTTGCGATTGAAGAAGTCAATAACTTCCGAAAGATTTTCGACGCCAAAGACTTCAATCTCGCTAACAATTGCAGCTTCTCTGGCATTGGCTTTCGGAATAATTATGCCTTTATATTGTTCTCTTCTGGCTTGTATGGAAATTGGAAGAGCTCCTTTTATTGGAAGGACATCGCCGGTTAAGGACAGTTCTCCAAGAATTAAATACTTATCGAGCAGATCTGTATCAATTTGATGCGATTCCGCAAGAATTCCAATCGCAATAGCTAGGTCATAAGAGGATCCTTCCTTTCTGATGTCGGCCGGAGCCAGGTTAACAACAATCTTCTGACGGGGCATTCGATAGCCGGTAGTAGTGATAGCACTTTCAACACGTAAAAGACTTTCGCTTACGGCTTTATCGGGTAATCCAACAATATGGTATTTTGTGCCACTGCTTATGTGGACTTCAACGGCGATAGTGGTAGCTTCAATTCCATATACGGCGCTACCAAAGGTTTTTGCGGGCATTGTGAGTAAGGGTTTTAGCCGAAAGATAGGTTAAAAATATTGAGGATTCAAAATTTTAGCCGAGTTGAAGCATTCTTTGTAAGTTGACTTTGGAGAGAGGTGCCCTGTTGGTTTACAAGGAACCCGTTTGAAAATGTCTGAAATAAGATTCAAGCAATGTAAAATTACTTAGCGAGCTCAACTCTAAGCCCCACATCGCTTATTTCCCTCAGGGGATTGTCACGCATATTTTGTTCAAACTCGAAAACGTAGGTTCCCGCTTCAGGAAACAGGTATTTTTCCCTGAATAAAAGTTGATAAGAGTAAAGGTTGCCTGAGCCGCTACCTAGCCATTCCCCATCCGGGTAGGCTAGTTGAAACTCTTTTCTTTCGGTTGTTTTCTTCCCGCTCGGTGCTTTTTGGTGGATTAGAACAAATATGTTCGAATACTTGTAGTTGGCTGTATGCCGAAGGTTAAAGTAAATATTGTAAGGCTTGCTGGCATCAACCACCTGTACCGGAATGCTCACTTTTTTGATGTAGCTCCAGTTCCTTCCTGTAATTTCCTGGCTGGTGTCAACAAGGGCATTGTTAGAACAGCCGATCAAACTTACTGCTAATGCAGTAAGCAGGAATAGTGGATGAATGGCTCTTGCAATTTTACTCATTAGGCTTTGGCTTGTTAGGTTTATGCCTTCTATTATTATGGCGGCGTTTATTGCTATTAGCCGGATTGCCTACCTCTGGTTGCGCTTGTTTCTGGTTGTTTTGTTTAGGCTGGTTTCCTCCAGCTTTCGAAGGGCCTTCTTTAGCCGCAGCGTCTTGTTTTTTAGGCGTGTTTTGGTTGCCTTCCGGACGATTACCAGATGGCTTTCCATGCGGGCGTTTCTTTTTCCGTTTATTGCTTCGGTCGTCAAGGCGGGTAATGCTGTCCTGTCCAACTACATTTTCATAGTCAAGAATTTTGGCAACCTGAGTTGGCACAATTTCAACAGCCTCGTCTTTCAAATCCTCAGGCTTAACACCCTCGCGGTTTAACTGCTGTATTTCGCGCACCCTGAATATTTCTACTGGAATCCAGCTTTCTTCATTCGGATAGCTGAACCACATTAGTTTTTTAAAGATGTCTGTCTTTTGAAGGCGGGCAATTCCTTTTTCAGTTTCAAGCTTGTCTACATCATCCGGGATGTCTTTTAAGGCATCCATATAGGTGTCAAGTTCGTAGTTAAGGCAGCATTTCAGTTTGCCGCATTGCCCTGCAAGTTTTAAGGTATTTAAAGAAAGGTTTTGATAGCGGGCAGCTGAGGTAGAGACCGTTTTGAAATCGGTTAGCCATGTAGAACAACATAATTCCCGTCCGCAAGAGCCTAATCCGCCCAAACGGCTGGCTTCCTGGCGCATACCAATCTGACGCATTTCAATTCTGATACGGAATGTCTCTGCCATTTTTTTGATAAGCTCACGGAAGTCTACACGGCCTTCGGCGGTATAATAAAATGTAGCCTTTGATTTATCGCCTTGGTAATCAACGTCACTAAGCTTCATGGACAAACCAAGGTTTAATGCCAGAGTTCGAGCTTTATGCATTGTTTCCCACTCAAGGGCTTTTGCCGCTTTCCATTTATCTACATCGGCAGGAGATGCACGGCGGATAATTTTTTTAACAATATCCTCTTGCTTAAGATGCTTTTTCTTGATTTGCATCCTAACCAATTCGCCAGTTATGGAAATATGGCCAATATCGTACCCTCCGGTAGGTGTTTCTACAACTACCAATTCGCCAGCTTCCAAATAATGGTTCTCATGGTTTATGTAAAAATCTTTACGCGAACCTTTGAACTTTACTTCAACGATATTGAAAGCTTTATAATTTGCCGGCATGTCCATGTCTGACAGCCAGTCGTAAACATCTAATTTACTGCAACCATTAGTAAGGCAAGAGCCGTTACTTTTGCAGCCAGCAGGCGTACAGCCTCCTGTGGAGCAAGAACCACATCCCATTAATTTAATATATATTGAGTCCCCTTAGGGAGCGTATTGTACTTTAAAATTTTTATAAACTGCAAAGATACATCTAAAAATAAGATTTTAGGATTTGCATTTCTTTCGATATGATAGTGTGCTTTCTCAAGCTCGTTTATAATTGCTTCGGCCTTCGCCGAGTTTAAAATACGGCTAAAGTTAATAACAAATTCCTTTTCATTTGCGGGCAGGTTTACCAAGGCTTCTGCGCCGGCTAAAACTATCAGCACTTCGCGCATTAGTTTTATGCCGTATCGCAAAAAGTTTTTTTGGTTTTCGCGCCCCATTCGGGATGTGTTTTCAGCAAACTCAATGGCAAGTAAGCCACGGTTGGTGAAGCACATACGCAGCCAATCAGAAAATAACCCAAAGTTATTATTGCCTTCTTCCTTGCTTAAATTAAGTGCGGCTTGAATGTTTCCTTCGCTTAAGTAAGCAGTACGCAAAGCTTGATCCTCACCAATATGAACCTTTTTTACCAAATATTCGGCTACCTCATTGTCATTTAAACGATGCACCTTAACCAATTGCGTACGTGAAAGGATAGTATTTAATATCTGGTCCTGATTTTGCGCAACCAGAAGAAAAAGTGTTTTTTGAGGAGGTTCTTCAATTAGCTTTAACAAAGTATTTCCTACTTTATCCAAATATTCCGGAAGCCACATTATCAAAACCTTGTACTCGCCTTCAAAGGCTTTAAGGCTCAATTTTTTTATAATCTGGTGACATTCGGCAATGTTAATATTCGCTTGTTTATTTTCAGCATCCAACTGGTTGCGCCACTCGTCAAGCCCTAAATACGGATTACTTAAAAATGAGCGGCGCCATTCTTCAATAAAAGAAAGTGCTGTATCTTCTTTGTGCTTGGCAAAAAAAGGATAAGAAAAATGAAGGTCGGGATGTATGAGTTTAGCGTATTTGCGACAGGAGCTGCATTCCCCGCAGCTATCATCCTGCTGTCGTTTTTCGCAAGAAATATATTGGGCATAGGCAAGCGCTAAAGCCAGGCTTCCAGAACCCTCTGGCCCCAAAAATAATTGAGCATGGCTTATTCTGCTTTCCTGAACACTTCTAATAAGGTGTTGCTTAACCTGCTGCTGTCCTACGATCTCACTAAACTGCATAAGGTGCAAAATAAGAAATAAAAGGCTTAATATTTGTCAAATTCATAATTATGGCAGCTGCTAAAAATTTTAGTTTAAGTTTAAATGGTTTACATTTGAAAATTAAATGATACTAAATGCGCTTAATGTCTTTTGATTTCGGTACAAAACGTGTTGGCATTGCGGTTACCGATCCGTTACAAATAATTGCTACCGGCTTAACCACTATTCATCCCAAGGATATTATTGAGTATCTGAAAAAATATATGCAGACAGAACAGGTGGAGCGCTTTATTGTTGGCGAGCCGAAGCAAATGGACGGGACTGCATCTCAATCGGCGCAGCATGTTAAAGGTTTTGTTACTTTGCTTAAAAAGAGTTTTCCAGCGATTCCGGTTGAATTAATAGACGAGCGTTTCACTTCCAAAATGGCATCTGCTACAATTGCGCAAAGTGGCCTGAAGAAATCCGACCGGCAAAATAAGGGCTTAGTTGATACAGTATCCGCAACCATAATCCTGCAATCTTACCTCGAAAAAAAGAATTTTCAATTTTAAATACCTAACCTAAAACCTTTCAATCATGGAGAAGCCCCCCAAGAACATCCTTAAAAAATACTTTGGTTACGATAATTTTCGTCCGCAGCAAGAGGAGATTATCGGCAATGTTGCCGCTGGTAAAGATGTTTTAGTTTTGATGCCAACAGGCGGAGGAAAGTCGGTTTGCTATCAGGTACCGGCTTTGATGCTGGATGGGGTTTGTATTG
The DNA here is from genome assembly GCA_966211215.1 of uncultured Pedobacter sp. Classification (GTDB taxonomy): domain Bacteria; phylum Bacteroidota; class Bacteroidia; order Sphingobacteriales; family Sphingobacteriaceae; genus Desertivirga. The sequence continues at coordinate 13,646 of CBIHNR010000088.1, read as the reverse complement.
TAATTTCTCCGTTGATTTCTTTAATGAAAGACCAGGTGGATGCTCTTCGCTCGAACGGTATTTCTGCAGCTTTTTTAAATAGTTCGCAAACATTTGCCGAGCAGCAGGCAATCTTGGAAGCCTGTTATAAGAAGGAAATTGGCTTGCTGTACGTCTCTCCCGAGAAGTTAATTTCTGAACTTCAAATGATTACCCAGATGGCAAGGCCTTCTATGTTTGCTATAGACGAGGCGCATTGTATTTCTTCCTGGGGGCATGATTTTCGTCCAGAGTATACCCAGCTTGGTTTGTTGCGGGAGAGATTTAGCCATGTGCCTTTTATCGCTTTGACAGCTACTGCGGATAAGGTTACACGTAAGGATATCATCAAGCAGCTAAACTTGAAAGCACCGGAGGTTTTCATTTCATCTTTTGACAGGAAAAACCTTAGCCTGGATGTTCGTATCGGTGTAAAAACCAAACAGAAATTGCAGGAAATTGCCGAGTTTATTGACAGGCGAAAAGATAAAAGCGGAATTGTTTATTGCTTAAGCCGCAATAATTGCCAGAACGTAGCCGAAGCCTTGCGCAACTATGGAATAAATGCAGGGTTTTACCATGCTGGAATGAGTGCCGACGAAAGGGCGAAAATTCAGGAAGCTTTTATTAATGATGAATTGCAGGTGGTTTGTGCTACCATAGCCTTCGGGATGGGGATCGATAAATCTAACGTACGCTGGGTGATCCACTATAATCTTCCTAAAAATATGGAAGGCTATTATCAGGAGATTGGGCGGGCAGGGCGTGATGGGCTTCCTTCTGAAACTATTCTTTATTACAACTACGCCGATCTGACGATGCTCAACAAGTTTGCTGCTGAAAGTGCCCAGGCTGAAATTAACCTGGAGAAACTGAAGCGGATACAACATTACGCAGAAGCCGATCTATGTAGAAGAAAAATCTTACTTAACTATTTCTCTGAAAGCCTGGATAAAAATTGCGGCAATTGCGATGTCTGCAAAAATCCCAGAAAGCACTTTGATGGGACGGTATTAGTTCAAAAAGCTTTATCTGCAATTGTTCGTACGGGTGAAAAGGAGGGTGCTTCGATGATTATTGATGTGTTAAGAGGCTCACGCAAAGCGGAATTATTGGATGCGGGTTATGATAAGCTAAAAACTCACGGAGCTGGTTCTGAAATAGGGGCAATAGATTGGCAGCGATACCTGATGCAAATGCTTAATCTCGGCATAATTGAAATGGCTTATGATGAAAACTTTGCTTTAAAGCTGACTAAAACTGGAAGCGAAATTCTCTTTGGGAGGCAGAAAGCTGAACTGACGATTCTTCAGCCTTTGGTAAAAGCGGAGAAGGCTGTGGAACAAAAACGTACGCCTGTAATAAACCAGGAAGAAGAATTGTTTAATCGCCTTCGTGCCGTGCGCCGGCAATTTGCAATGGAAGAAGATGTGCCGGCGTATATTGTATTTAGTGACGCCACTCTGCTGGAAATGGCAAGGGAGAAGCCTTTAACTGCTGACGAAATGTTAGAGGTTTCGGGAGTGGGCGAACATAAATTTAATAAATACGGCCAAGTATTCCTTGATACAATTAATAACTTCCTCGGAGCTGGCCCGGCAAAAAAGCAAAAAGGAGATACTTACCAGGATACGCTAGCATTATTAAAACAGGGGCTTAGCCCTTCGCAAGTTGCGGAAAAAAGGTCGCTGCACGAGACTACTGTTTATTCGCATATAGCCTATTTGTATCTTAACCATAAAATTAGAAGTATTGGCTCTTTGGTAAGCGATAAAGAAGTGGCTTTGGTTAAAGATGCCATAGAAAAAACAGGGGAAAGTAAGGCTATGAAGCCAATCTTCGACTACCTGAAGGAGGAAATTCCTTATCCAAAAATCCGTCTCGCCTTGGCCGTAATCGAGAGAAATAAGCTCTCATTGGTCTGATAATCTTGCTTTTAGGTTGAAAATCTTGGCGTCAAAAAATATTTTTATATCTTTGCAGCCATGGAACTGCTTACTGAGGGATTGCAGGCCTATCTTGAGCAACACTGCGAACCAGAGCCAGAATTGCTTAGGTACATAAACCGTGAGACGCATTTAAAGGTACCAATGCCTAGAATGCTTTCAGGGCATTACCAGGGGCGTGTCCTTACTTTTCTAAGCAAAATCCTTAATCCCAACCGCATTTTAGAGATAGGAACTTTTACAGGCTATGCAACGTTATGCCTTGCCGAAGGACTGTCTGAAAATGGAATTCTACACACTATTGATATCAATGAGGAGCTGGAAGAGAGGGTTCGGGAGTACTTCCAAAAATCATCTTATAACGATAAAATAAAATATCACCTCGGAAATGCCGTTGAAGTAATTCCGCAGCTTGATGAGGTTTTCGATATTGTGTTTATTGACGCGGACAAAAAAAATAACAACACATATTACGATCTAGTATTTGATAAAGTAAGAAAAGGTGGGCTCATTATAGTCGATAACGTACTATGGAGCGGTAAAATAACATTAGGGGCAAACGACAAGGATACCGAAAATATCCGCCGCTTTAATGAAAGGGTAAGTAAGGACCCGCGAACGGAAAAGTTAATCCTTCCCGTGCGCGATGGTCTATTCATCATCCGTAAACTGTAAAACTATGCGTAAAATTTTATTAATTCTCGGCCTGGCAGTTTTGTTGACAGGTACAGCATCAGCACAGTCGGCAGCAAGTAAGTATGTAGAAGCATACAGAGAAGCTGCGATACGTACCATGAATCAACACGGGGTTCCGGCAAGCATTATTCTAGGCGTTGCCATTCATGAATCTGCCAGTGGCACTAGTAAAATAGCCAAGTACCTAAACAATCATTTCGGCATAAAAGGCAAGGGCGGCCCAAAGCCAATATCCTCATCCTATAAAGGCTACGAAAATGTGGACGAATGCTATGCCGACTTTGTAAGCTTCCTTAAAAAACGTTTTAACAACCTATTTATCAATCATCCTGCCGGCGATTATAAGAAATGGGCACTTAGCATACAGCGTGGTGGATATGCAGCTAGCCGGAGCTGGGCATCTCAGGTGATGGGCATCATAAAAAAATACCAGTTAGACCAATACGATAGTAACCAGATCCCTGAAAGTTTTCGTGCTGTAGAGTCTAATCAAGTCGCAAGCAATTTAGAAGAAACAATAAGCCAGTCAGTTACGTATGAAGTGAGGCATGGGGATACGCTGGCGGAGATTGCTAAAAAATTTAATACTACCGTTAAAAACATCCTTCAAAAAAATAGTTTAAAAACGAGTAGCCTGAGCATTGGCCAGGTTCTGCAGTTGTAAATAATTAATGAAAAGATTTATTCTGTTAATTTATGTAGGAATGTCAGTTTCCTGCACAGCTAAAAGGATTGTAACAGTGAACAAGCCTGTAGCAAGAAAGGCGCCGCAAAAGGTGCTGGTAATAAAAGGCAACAAACTTGAAAATAATTATACCGCTTCGGATTATATTGAAAGATATAAAGACATTGCCGTTGAGGAAATGAGCAAAAGCGGCATTCCTGCGAGTATTACTTTAGCCCAGGGATTGCTTGAGTCTGGAAATGGTAATGGAGAGTTAGCCAGACAGGCAAATAATCATTTTGGGATTAAATGTAACACTACCTGGACCGGGCCTACGATTTTAAAGGATGATGATGCTAAGGGCGAATGCTTCAGGGTTTATAATGATCCGGAAGAATCATATCGGGACCATTCTGAGTTTTTAAAGCGTCAACGTTATGCTTTTCTGTTCGAATTAAACCGGAACGATTACAAGGGCTGGGCATATGGTTTAAAGCAAGCTGGTTATGCCACAAATCCTCGATATGCAGAATTGTTAATCGGCATTATTGAGCGCTATGATTTGACACAGTACGATAAAGCCGAGTCTAATACAATTGCCAAAGTAAATCGGGAGGAAAAAATACTTCAGGAAATTAGTAAGGAAGCTTATGTAAAACAGCAGGTTGAGCCCGAAAAGGCACCTGTTGCGATGAAAATTTATGAAGTAAAGCAAGGGGATACGCTGTTTTCTATCAGTCGCCGTTTTGGAATATCAGTAGATGATATGAAAATATTAAATTCAATTCAGGGTACCGATTTAAAACTAGGCCAGCTTCTTCTTGTTTCCAAATAAGTTAATGAATGTTAAATTGCATTTTCTGTATGCAATAATCCTTTAGCTTTACGGTAACTTGAAAAGGCCTTTATTAATTATAGCTCTGATTTTTGCCATGGCGAAACTGTTTGCACAGGATCGCCAGGTACAAGGTATCGTTTTTGATAAAGATACCAAGCAGCGGCTGGTAAGGGTATACATCTACAATCTCAGTACGCACAAAGGTTTTTATAATAATGGCAAAGGCGAGTTTACCACAACTGCCTCAAAAGGCGATACTTTAATTGCGGCTCTGCAAGGCTACCGTGTTGATACGATCACCGTTCAAAATTCACAAACTTTATTATTCTATCTTAAAAGGCTTAATATCCTTTTAGACGTAGTTACCGTTAAGGACACTATTAAATCTGCTAAAAGCATTTACGATGAAAATCGTGATGCATATAAAGATATTTACAGAAAGGGCGATGCAGGCGATCTTTTACGGGTAGGTAGCGGCGCAAATGGAGTTGGCGCTGGATTAAGTATCGATGCGTTATGGAGTTTGCTGAGCCGTGAAGGTAAAAATGCCAGATTTTTGCAAAAAATCCTTGAACGCGATTATCATGATATGATTGTTAACTATCGCTACAGCAAGAAACTGGTAACCTCAATTACCGGGCTGCAAGGCGACAAGCTTACTGATTTTATGCAGCAGTATCGCCCGTCGTACTATTTTGCGCTGGATGCTAACGATTACTCCTTGATTTCTTTTATTAAGGAAGCCTATAAAACCTATCAGAGAGATCCTACAGCCAACAGGCTGCCACCGCTAAAATCAAATAACAAAAATTGAGGTTTCCGGTTATACATGTTGCCTGGCTTCCTGCCGAGGGGATGGCCTTGTTTCCTTTTATCCTGGTAAAGAAACCGGAATATCAAAAGGTGCAATCTTTAATAAGGCATGAAAAAATTCATCTCATACAACAGCTTGAGCTATTTGTCGTTCTTTTCTATGTATTATATGTGTTGAATTATATTATTAATCTCATAATTTATAGAAATCATCATAAAGCTTACTTCAATATCATATTTGAAAAAGAAGCTTATGAAAACGATTGTAAGCCAGGTTATTTGAAAAGCAGAAAGCGGTATTCGTGGTTTCGCTATTTGCTGTAGAATGGCATTAAGGATTTATAAAATGATGCAATTTTCTTTTCTTTGCTGCGATGTTTAAAAATCTGCTTATTCTTTTCGGGGTACTGTCTTCATCCATAGCATTTTCTCAAAATAAAAAAGCTGATTCAACAGATATTAGCGGCTTAAAACTTTATCCCAAAAAAAACAGTTTGCCGGTTCGAAAACCTATTTTAAACCTGCATCCGGTACAAATCTCTGACGCTGATTTAAAGCTAAAGGTTAATTACTGGCGCAATTGGACGTCTTTTGGAATTAATATGAACCAAGCTTCTTTTAGTGATAATTGGAGCGGGGGAGGGGTAAATTCTATCGCAATTGGAACTCTTTTTAATTATAAAACCGATTATACAAAAGGAGATAAGAACTATGTTTCGGAGCTTATTCTGCAATATGGAAAGCTAAAAAACCGCGGACAGCTGCAGCGTAAAACAAATGACCGGATTTTTTGGGATAATAAAGTGGCTTTGAAACTTTCAAAATCATGGTATTTTTTCGGGTCGCTTAACTTCGAATCGCAATTTGATAGGGGATATTCCTATAGTAAAACCAAAGCTGGCGATGAAATTCAGACCCTGATATCAAGATTTATGTCTCCGGGCTATTTGACTGAATCTATGGGGTTTGAGTACAAGCCCGGCAAGTCCTTCTCTTTGCGAATTGGTACAGGAACCGCCCGCCAAACATTTGTGTTGGATAGGGATATTTATAAAACTAATGCAAAGAACTTTGGGGTGGAACCCGGAAAGAGAATGCGAAACGAGCTGGCCTTTCAGCTTGTATCTAACTTTGAAAAAGATATTGCGGAAAACTTGCATTTAAAAAGCCGTTATAGCATGTTTGCCAATTACGAGGAATTGAGCAATATTGATAGCCGATTGGATGTTACACTCACAGCAAAGGTTAACCGCCTGGTAAATGTTACTTTAACTGGTATTGGAATTTATGATGACGATTCCAGCGATAAAATTCAGGCGAGCCAGGCATTATCCTTAGGCTTGTTGTATAAGTTTCCGAGATAAATAAAAATTAACCTAGCCTGTAAGTACAGCTATTGCATTGTTTTTCAGCGCCGAAATATTTTTTATCAGGCGTTCGGTAAAATACAAAGGCAAAAAATTATGTAAGTTTGCAGGCTCTAAAAGAGCATAACTGATATGTTTGAAAATTTACAGGACAAACTCGACAGGGCATTTAAAGTTCTGAAAGGACAAGGGTCTATTACTGAAATTAACGTGGCGGAAACCATGAAGGAAATTAGAAAAGCCCTTCTGGATGCCGACGTAAACTATAAAACCGCAAAAGCTTTTACTGATGAGGTAAAGCAGAAAGCACTGGGTGAAAACGTATTAACATCAATTTCTCCAGGCCAGCTCCTCACTAAAATCATGAACGACGAGCTTACCGAGTTAATGGGTGGTTCGGTTACCGAGATTGCTTTCCCGGCAAATCCAACAGTGATTTTAATTGCGGGTTTAAATGGTGCCGGTAAAACTACTTTTAGTGGTAAACTGGCAAATTTCCTTAAAGAGAAAAAGGGCAAGAAAGTGCTTTTAGTAGCAGGCGACGTGTATCGCCCTGCGGCTATTAACCAATTGCAGGTGTTAGGAGAACAGATTGGCGTGCCGGTTTATGCAAACTTACAATCAAAGGACCCTGTAGCTATAGCCGAGGAAGGTATTGCTGAAGCTAAGAAAAACGGACAAACGGTTGTGATTGTGGATACTGCCGGCCGTTTGGCAATTGACGAGGAGATGATGAATGAGATTGCTGCGGTTAAACAAAGCACCAATCCTCATGAAATTCTGTTCGTTGTAGATGCGATGACTGGCCAGGATGCTGTAAATACAGCTAAAGCTTTCAACGACAGGCTTGATTTCTCGGGTGTTGTATTAACAAAGCTCGATGGTGATACACGTGGTGGTGCAGCACTTTCAATTAAATCGGTAGTTAACAAGCCGATTAAGTTTATTGGTACAGGCGAGAAGATGGAAGCGCTAGACGTGTTCTATCCTGATCGTATGGCGTCGAGGATTTTGGGGATGGGAGACGTTATCTCATTAGTTGAACGTGCCCAACAACAATTTGACGAGAAACAGGCCGCTGAACTTCAAAAGAAGATCCGCAAAAATAAGTTCGACTTTAACGACTTTATTGGCCAGATCCAACAGATCAAGAAAATGGGTAACATGAAAGATTTGATGGGCATGATTCCTGGCGTAGGCAAAGCGATAAAGGACGTAGATATTGATGATAATGCATTCAAACCTATTGAGGCAATTATCCAGTCTATGACTCCTTTTGAACGTGAGAATCCGGATTCAATTAACCCAAGCCGCCGCGCTAGAATTGCAAAAGGTTCGGGTACGGATTTGCAGGAAGTAAACAAGTTGATTAAACAGTTTGAAGATATGCGTAAGGTAATGAAGCAATTCAGTAACCCGGCGCAAATGGCAAAAATGATGAAGGGTATGCCAAAAATGCCCTTCGGGAAAAGATAAAGAAAGAAAGCGCTCAATCGGGCGCTTTTTTTGTGAAAGTTTAATTTGTTTTTAAAAGGACACAAGGAACCTGCTTGCTACTTTCATCCCAGTCCAAGGCTAACTTTTTAATGTCGGCATATTAAGCTAAAAAGGCCTTCACCTAGTTAAGTGAAGGCCTTTTAGCAAGTTTTGGACACGTCGAACGCTAGTTGCTCCGATCGTCTTTCTTTGGAGCATTGTTAGTTGCTACAGGAGCTTTACTGTCAACTTTTTCAGCAACCTCATTTTTTTCACAAGATGAAGACTGTAGAACAAGAACGGCTACCAGTACAGCCATGTATTTTAATACTTTCATGATATTTCTTTATTTCTTATTTGGTTTAAGTTTTTAAAATCTGATACCTAGTGCAATACCAGCCCTAACTCCAGCCCATGGCCCAGAGAAATCTACTTTTGCACCTTTATCAGTTACCTCCGATTTTACCTTGACAAGAGGAATGTCTTCTAAGTCGGTAAGTTGTTCGCGTAAAGCATCTTGCATTTCATCAGATAGTGGCATTGCACCTTTTATGCTGCCTTCTGAGGTTCCATATTGAGGGCCTAAAATCCACCAATCTAAATAGATCAGTTTGCTAAGCTTCCATTGGGCTCCGATTTGCAAGCCACCCGTAATCGTTTTTAAATCTCCTTCCAGTGGAATAGTTGCTTCCTTTTTGCCGTTTGCATCGTCATACTCGAAATCGAATGGAAGCTTTGCTGTATATTTCGAAAAGCGGGCAAAAGGTGCTAAATAGAAACCGCGAAATACTCCTTTGCCCATATAGAAACGAATTTCGGGGGTAATGGCAGTGTTCCCGGTTTGGAACTGGTCAAGCCTGTCAAATAATTCTTCGTCATCAATTAGGGTTTTGAAATTTGATTTGAGAGGCAAGCCGCCTTCTTTCATGAACCTGTAGCCAACAGCCAAAGAAGTTTTCCTTCCAATTTTGCGCTCGTACATAAGCGAATAATTGTTTAATGGAATAGCGGTTAGGTTGATCTTTAAAAGGTTTTTCCCCCCGTTTTTTTTCTGTTTTACAATAGTTGAATCTTGAGCATTTGCTGAATGTAGGGCGCATAACAGGCAAGTACCCACTAAGAATAGCTTAGTAAAAATTTTGTGCATAATTAAAACTCATTTAAACGCTGGCAAAGGTAGGCGAACTTCTAAGTCATTGCAATACTTGCAATTGAGTATATTTTAAATTGAGATTGTATCGGAAATAATGTTTCGTGATTGAAAAAATCATAAAAATATAATACATCTGTGCTTTTAAAATAATGAATCAGATGAGGGCTATAACGTAGAAACAAAGAATAACTTAATGTACTTAGAAGTTCCCGTAAACGCTTTATACAAATTTCAGAGTTTTTATGTGGGTGCAGGCCCCTATGCTGCTTTTGCTTTAGGTGGTAAAACCAAAGCCGAGGGTAAAATGACAGAGGATGATGTGACAATTTCCGTAGATGGAGAAAGAGATTTAGAATCGGTAGTGACGAGGAAAACGATGACTATAAATCGACTGACTCTGGATTAAACATTTTAGCTGGCTACGAGTTAAAAAATGGAGTTAATTTGGGGTTAAACTACGGCTTAGGTTTAAGCAATCTTGTTAACTATAGCGGAGAGAAAGTAAGGAACCGCGCTTTTTCAATATCAGTAGGTTTTAAATTCTAAGTTTGTCAAATAGAAAGTAAAAAAGGCGGTTCTGATATTCCTGAACCGCCTTGCTTTTTTATAACAATCCGGCCAGTTGTTCCAGCTGCATTCCTCTCGATCCCTTTATTAAAATTGTAGCGCCGGTTAACTCCTGTTTTCTAATGGCTTTGGCGGCGTCATCTGTGGATTCAAAAAAATCTGCATCGAAGTTGCCTTTTTGGGCAAAGAACTGTTTCCCGATAAAGATGCGGTTGTCGGCCTGGGTATCCGCCGCCTTCTTTAATACGGTTAGGTGCTCCTCGGCAGACTCTTCACCAAGCTCAAACATATCTCCCAGAATCAGCACCTTCTTATCGGCCTGAATATTTTGGAAGTTTTCTAAAGCCACCGCCATGCTGCTAGGGTTTGCATTATAGTAGTCGCAGATGAGAGTATTCCGTTCAGTTTTACTTACCTGCGAACGGTTATTGCCTGGCAAGTATAGCTCAATTCCGGTATTTATTTCTGCACTGTTTAGCCCGAAATGAAGTCCTACACAAATAGCGGCTAGTATATTTTCCAGATTATAGATCCCCGTGAGTCCGGTTTTTACTATATAGTCTTCTCCCCGGTAGATCCAGTTTATTGTGAGTAAGGGATTATTTTCAATGATTCTGCCTTTTAACTGGCTCCCTTCTGCATTGCCGTAGCCTACTATTTTTTGCAGGTTGCGAAACTTGCTCATCTGGGTGAGATGTTCGTTTTCCTGATTGATAAATGCTGTGCCGTTAAAAATCTTCAGAAAATCATATAATTCACCTTTGCCTTTTTTGACGCCTTCAAATCCTCCAAACCCTTCAAGATGTGCCTTGCCTACATTGGTTATGAGTCCGTGGGTTGGATGTGCAATGCCACATAAAAATGCAATTTCTTGCTGGTGATTTGCCCCCATTTCAATGATCGCAATCTCAATATCAGACGTAATTGAAAGAATAGTCAAGGGAACGCCAATATGATTGTTCAGGTTTCCAATAGTGGCGTATGTACTAAAGCGTTGCGATAAAACCGAACGCATCAACTCCTTGGTAGTGGTTTTTCCGTTAGTACCGGTAATTCCAATAAAAGGTATGGTAAGTTGTTTTCTGTGATAGCGTGCTAAATCCTGCAGGGTGGTTAAAACATCCTTTACTAAAATATAGTTATTCCCTTGTTCATATTCTTCGTTATCAATAACAGCATAAGCTGCGCCAGATTCAAGCGCCTGGGCTGCAAATGTATTAGCATCAAAGTTATCGCCCTTTAATGCGAAGAAGATACAGCCTTTTGATATTTTACGGGTATCTGTACTTATCTGCGGATGATTTAAATATATCTTATAAAGGCTTTCTATAGTCATTTGGAAAGGGTTTTTGCAATTATACAACGAAATCTAATGTTATTAAAGCGCCCAAGCTTTTATAAGGGCCTAATTAATGGTAGATTAGTATATGAAGAAATCATGTGAGCTGCACAGGGCCGAAAGGCTAATGTACAACATGTCTCCTTATCACTAAAACAATTTATTCTGATGAAGATTGTTGCCGTACTAGTATTTTCGCTACTGCTGTTGCCTTGTTGGGGGCAGATTAAATCTCCGCGAGCATTTCTGGGATATGATTCGGGCGCCCAATTTACTTCACACCATAAAATACTCGACTATTTAAAATATCTGTCAGGGGCATCAGACAATATCAAATTACAAACTTATGGTAAAACGTACGAAGGCCGTGAATTAGTGCTTGCAACGGTGGCTTCTGCCGAAAATATAAATCGGCTGGAAGAAATCAGGCTAAATAACTTAAGGCTTAGCGGTATCGAGAAAGGGATGGCTCAATTATCTGGGCCAGTAATAGTTTGGCTTAGCTACAATGTTCATGGAAATGAGGCGGTATCAAGCGAGGCATGCATGGAGACCCTTTACTATCTGCTGAACCCGGCGAATACAGATGTAGCAGCTTGGCTTAAAAATACGGTAGTTATTCTGGACCCTTGTATGAACCCTGACGGTAGGGAGCGCTACGTTAATTTTTATAATTCGGTTAGGAATATAGACCCCGATCCTATACCCTTTACCCGAGAACATATTGAGCCCTGGCCCGGTGGAAGGACAAACCATTATTATTTTGATTTGAACCGCGATTGGGCCTGGCAAAGTCAGATTGAAACTCAGCAGAGGATGGCTGTTTATAATAAATGGCTGCCTCAAGTCCATGTTGATTTTCATGAGCAGGGATATAATGAGCCCTATTATTTTGCGCCGGCTGCCGAGCCTTTCCACCAGGATGTTACTAAATGGCAACGAGAGTTTCAAACGGTGATAGGGAAAAATAATGCCCGGTATTTTGACGAACGGGGCTGGCTTTATTTTACCAAAGAGCGTTTTGATTTACTTTATCCTTCATATGGAGATACCTATCCAACCTATAATGGTTCTATCGGGATGACTTATGAACAAGGTGGCGGGGGAAGGGCCGGCCTAGCTGTTGCCACAAGAGAAGGGGATGTTCTCACTCTTTCAGAGAGGATTCTTCATCACCAAACTACAGCGCTGTCGACGGTTGAAGCCGCGTCTGCAAATGCTGAAAAGCTGGTTAGGGAGTTTAAGCAGTATTTCTCTAGCAGCTCCTTGAAGCCAACTGGGGTGTATAAAACATATGTGGTAAAAGGCGATAATGTTGAGAAGCTGAAGACTCTTGCATCGCTACTTAAAAGAAATGGTATTCAATATGGCTATGGTGCTGCGAAAGGGGGGCTAGGCTATAATTACTTTAGTGGCAGGGTGGAAAGATTTACCGTCAACTCGACAGATATGGTTATTAATGCCCATCAACCTAAATCGGTATTGCTGAAGGTACTTTTCGAACCCAATACTTTCGTGTCTGATTCTATAACCTATGATATTACCGCATGGGCTTTGCCTTATGCTTTCGGACTGCAAACGTTTGCCAGTAAACAGAGCATTATGCCACTGCGATCCACCTTGGCCGACCAGGTTCCGGCTCCTTTAGGAGAAGGAGCGCCAGTTGCTTATGCCGCCAACTGGAACTCGGTGGCCGACGTTAAGTTTTTGACCGCTTTGTTAAAGCGAAATGTTCGTGTACGCTATTCAGAAGTGGCTTTTAACCTTGCAGGTAAGCCATTAAATGCAGGTTCGCTAATCATCACCCGATCTGGAAATGAGAATTTAGGAGGCCGGTTTAATGAAGTAATACAAAGTATAGCCAAAAAAGAGGGAGCCGTTTTGCAGGAAATTAAATCAGGCTTTGCAGACACAGGCCCCGATTTGGGGTCTGTGAAAATAAGGCATATGCAAAGGCCAAAAGTTGCATTGTTGGGCGGCGAAGAAGCGTCGTCGGTGGCATTTGGCGAGGCGTGGCATTTTTTTGAACAACAGATTCATTATCCAATCTCGGTGATAAATGTATCTGACCTGGAATATGCTTCATTGAATGATTTTAATGTAATTATTATGCCAGACGGGGTGTACCCCCGATTGCTGGATGAGAAACTAAGTGCCTGGGTTAATGATGGCGGCAAGTTAATTGCTATGCAGAATGCCATTCCGCAGCTAATTAATAAAAAAGGGTTTGATATTAAATTTAAGGAGGATGCTAAGCCTAAAGATGATAAGGTAGAAATATTGCCAGAAATTGTTCCATATGCCCAACGTGAGAGGGAAATGGCTAAAACGAATATTCCCGGCGCAGTATTTAAGGTGAACCTTGATAATACACATCCGCTGGCATTTGGCTTGCCTCCTTTCTATTATACTTTAAAACTGGATGATAAACTCTATCAATATTTAGGCTCCGGCTGGAATGTAGGAGTGATCAGGAAAAACAACTATGTCTCTGGATTTGTTGGTGCCCAGACCAAAAAGAAGCTCGATAATGGCCTTGCTTTTGGTGTGCAGCAAAGCGGCCGTGGCTCGGTTGTTTACCTTGCCGACGATCCCTTATTTCGCAGCTTCTGGGAAAATGGAAAACTACTATTTAGCAATGCGGTATTTATGGTTGGGGAGTAGGGGCCGGATGTCTGAGGTCGGAAGTCCGATGTCCGAAGTCTGATGTCGGAAGCCTGATTGCCATGCCTGGTACCTGAAGTCGGAAGTCTGAGGGCTGAGAGCTCA
>CBIHNR010000087.1:0-23064 GCA_966211215.1 uncultured Pedobacter sp. | reverse complement strand
CCCACCACTCACCCAAACACGACTCCCGATTTGTTTTTTTACCCTATTTGCCCTAATTTTTTCTTAAACAACAAAAGCTAATGAAGCGACTCCATCAACCTTTCCATTGATATCAAATACGGGCTGAAATATAAAATCAAACCAAAAATCGCTTGCAGCCAGCTGTTCATCCCCGGTACGCCGGATATGGAATGCCTTAGCAACATGCTGCTTTCCGGTTTTATAAAACTGGTTGATAATTTCAACAGCCCTGGCGTTATCCCAATTGTAGTCAAAGGCTAAAGCTTCATTCGATTTACCCTCAACATTGTCTCCTCCGAAATATTGTCTTGCGGTTTCGTTGATAAATTCAACTTTGAGGCTTTCTCCTCTCCTGATCGAAATCAGCGCCGGCGCATGCATTAAAATTCCTAAAAATTCATCTTGCTGCTTGCGTATAATCTTTTGTAGTTCAAGCTCTTTTCGCTCTGCCTCCTTTTTCTCACTAATATCAATCACATAGGTTACTGCAACCGCATCACTTTCGTTTAAAGAGGCTGCGCCCATCAAGACATTTATATAGTGCCCATCCTTTCGCTGGTATACATTTTCGAACGGAGGGCAAATACCATCTATTTGAATTTTTTCAGCCGCTTCTTTATTTAGATGGCCGTATTCAGGCGGTGTAATCTTCTCCCATGTAATATCGCCGTGTAGAAGTTCTTGCCGCGAATAGCCCGCCATCTCCAGAAATGCATCATTGGCATTAATTATCACTCCGTCCTTGTCGGTAAATAACATTCCAATCATGTTGGACTCAAACACTTTTCTAAACCGGTTTTCGCTTTGTCCACGTTGCGCTTCTGCTTCTTTCAATCTAGCGGCAATAGCAGAAATATCCACAAAAGTGATGATAACACCATCCTGTTTTTTATCGCTTCGGATATAGGGCATAATGCGCATTAAGCAACGGCTTTCATTGTTAAGCAAAATCTCCCTTTCAATTGTGTCCTCATTCTCGCTAACCCGGGCAATATCACGGAAAAGATTGTCGTAACGAATATTGGTAGAAATATGGCTTATAGGGCGGCCTATATCGCCGTCAATCAAATTAACCATATTTACCGCAGAAGAATTGAACTTCCGGATACGTAAATCTTTATCGAGGAAGATTTGGCCAATGTCTGTACTGCGGAAATAGTTGTTCAGATCGTCGTTTAACTCAATCAGCTCCTTTATTTTAAGCTGATGTTCTGTATTGAGAGTATGAAGTTCTTCATTTAAAGATTGAAGTTCTTCATTGCTCGACTGCAGTTCTTCGTTAGCTGATAATAATTCTTCATTACTCGACTGCAATTCTTCATTAGTGGTTTCGAGCCCTTCTACAGCCATCTGCAGGCTGGACCGGGTTTCGTTAAGTTCAGTTTCAAGCTCAAATAAATAATCACTTGAAACACCAATACCGTTACTTTCCTTGATTTCAGGAGTAACATGTATCTGGCTTAGCGTATTTTCGCCAAGTACAACAAGGGTATAAGGCTTGCCATCGAGCGGCTGCGGCGGACGCACAGAAACGCTTAAAAATAAATCGCCTTGCTCTTGCTTTACCCTAACACTTTTCAGGAAAACTTTTTGCCCCTCTTTCCAGCAGTTTCGGATAGCCGTATTTAGAGCCACTGACAATTCCAATGGCACCATTTTCAAAATATTAAGGTTCAGCCTTTTTTCTGGCAGGGAAAGAAAGCGGCTAAAATTGCCTATTGATTCTTTGATCTCGTAATTTGAATCGATGTAAAAACAGACATATCCGAAGTCATTGGTAATAGCTTCGGTAAAATCAGACTGTAAGCTATTTTCAATTTTACCCGACTTAAGGGTTTCCCCTTTTACGTTGGAGAGCCTGGTGTTACTGGCTAACTTCCTGTACATATCATTGGCAGTGATGGGATTTTTTACATTTTTTTTATAAAGCTTCCATTTACTGTTTATTTCTTCTACCACATCTTTTATAGGGGCTACAGACTCGCTAGTGCCTAAAAACAGGTAGCCATTTATATTTGCCGAAAAATGAAGGCAACTTAATACCTTTTGCTGCAATACAGAGTTCATGTATATTAGCATATTGCGGCAGGTTACAAGGTCATTTTTTATAAATGGAGGGTCCTTGATAACATTGTGCCGGGCAAACACAAGTTGTTTCCTAATGCGTGGAATAATAGTGTAACACTTACTTTCTTTAACAAAGTATTTCCCAAGAATATCCGGACTAAGGTCTTTTTCTATAGACAATGGATATTGGTTGCGGGTTGCAAAATCAATGCTGCTTTCATCAATATCAGTCGCAAAAATTTTAACGTCTAAAGACCGTTTGTGCTTTTCCAGATACTGGTCAATAAGTATCGCCAATGAATAAGCTTCTTCGCCCGTACTACAGGCACATACCCAAACCTTTAAAATTTCACCATCTTCTTTTTCGTTCACCAAGGCTGGTAAAACCTGCATTTCAAGACAATCGAATGCCTGCTGGTCTCTGAAAAAACGGGTGACCCCAATTAAAAAATCCTTACTTAAGCTTTTTACCTCTTCGGGATTTTCCCTGATGATAGAGATGTAATCGGGCAAGGCCTGAACATTTCGCAAGGCCATCCGCTTGCTCAGGCGGCGTATAATGGTTGGCGTTTTATAGTAGTGGAAATCGTATCCATGCGCCTGGTAAATAATAGAAAAAACCTCGTCGAGCAAAGCTCCATCAATTTTCCCTTGGTTTAAAACATTAGCAGGACTTTCTTTAATGTGGTTAAAGATCTCCTCAGGCATCATTTCGGGAGGCAGAATCAAGTCGGCATTGCCCGACACAATAGCGCTATTAGGCATTCCGTCAAAACGGGCCGTTATCGGGTCCTGCACAATGGTTATTCCCCCAGCGCTCTTGATTGCTTCTATTCCTTTTGTCCCGTCAGATCCGGTTCCAGATAATATCACAGCAATGGCTTTATCTTTTTTTTCGGCAGCAAGGGTAAGTAAAAAGTGATCTATAGCGGTATTGGGTAGTTTATCAAGAGATTTTTCAACCAGATGCAATTTTCCATCGTGGATAGTCATCAGCTTTTTGTGCGGAATAACATACACACATTCCTTTTGCACAAGCATCTTGTCTTCGGCTTCAAACACCCGCATGTGAGTATGCCTGGAGATAAGTTCAACTAACAGGCTTTTATGGTCTGGCGAAAGATGTTGAATAATAATGAAAGAAAGATTAGCATTTTGTGGCATGTTATCGAAAAACTCGTGGATAGCTTCCAGGCCACCGGCAGACGCACCAACAGCAACAATGTAATCCCCGTTGCTTACATGCGTTTCATCGGACACATACTCATTCAAAATCTTCTCCATAAAACCAATCCGCTAACAGTATATACTTTTTGTTGAATATTCAAATATAAAAGATTCAGGATTTTGGGCAATCACTGCCTCTTCTGCCTTCCATGAGGCACTCTCATATCCTATAGAGAAGCTAGCAAACCACTTGCCAGTTCGGCGTAGCTGGAGGCCTGACTCGAAACATGGCGCCGTATGAACATCAAAAAACATTTCGCCAAAACCTTTGCATTGAAGCGAACGCCTAGGTTTTTCATTCTGTTCAACACCTAATAGCTGAAAATTATAGGTTAAGAGTACCATAAGGATTGGTGTGGTTGGATTGATAACCGAGAAAAGCTTATCAAAATAGAGGGTGGCAATTAAGGGAAATGAATTTCTAAAATATTGCCCACTGGCATGTATCTGGATACCAAAAGCGGGAAAGTTTAACCCCAAATACGGTTTTGCGCCCTCTTTCCCGAGCTCGACAACAACCGTTCCAGTCGCTGCGGAACTTAACCTGATGAAGCCCGGAGCCAAATTTGATGAAGGTTCCAAGTTGAACAAAATTGAAGTAATAAAGGCTTTAAACAATAAAAGCATCAATCTGTTTAGGAATGATGCTTTTTTCAACCTCAATATGAATTTTATATTCGATATCTTAACGAAATAGAATTTCCAATGGCTTGAACAACGCCCTTTTCAACCGGTGTTGCATTTTCTTTAAGTTTCCATCCCTCCCCGTCTTTGCACAGCGTAACCGTTGTACCTTGCAATAAAATCTGTGATTCAATTTTGCGGTCAACCTGACTTAGTTTAATTAACTGGTAATGAATGTCCGATCCCGCTAAGTTTATTGTAAAAACCTGTCCCATAAGTATAAAAATATCTGTTAACGCATGCCCTTTACAGAAAAGTTAAGAAAATAATGCTCAGTTTAATTATTTTTTACCGCAATACTTCTCTCCCTTTTCTATCAAGAATACCCAAATCATTAAAAACTAATGTTATAACACATATCTAAAATTGATGTTTGATGCCTTGCTCAATTTTTTGGGGGCCTTCATGTGTATTTCCTTCTCACTTAAATATCCACGTTTGGCTTAAAACGGGGAAATAAAACAATTCTTTACATTGAGGGTAATGTTAAAAAACGCCTTATGAAAAGCCAAGCCAGCATCAAGAGCCATCCAATACATCCAATCTTAGTTGCGTTTCCAATTGCTTTTTTCACTGCCACGCTACTTTTGGATATCAGTATTGTGATAATCGATAGCGGCAATTTAATCGATACCGCCCGGTATTTAAACCTTGCAGGAATTATTGCGGCAGTATTGGCAGCAATTCCAGGCATTATAGATTATGAAGGAACTGTACCACCCAATAGCAGCGCAAAAAAAAGAGCAACATCTCATGCCTTGTTAAATACGGCGATGCTGGCATTATTCACTATCGCTTACTTTTTAAGGGAAAATGCTACGCCTTATTTAATCATTGCGCTAGAAATCCCGGCTTTTATACTTATGAGCATTGCAGGCTGGAAAGGGGGCACATTGGTATACCGGAATCTGATTGGCGTGGATATGCGTTACGCAAATGCCGGCAAATGGAAAGAAGCATCCATTCGCCAAACGGCTGGCCTAATAGAAGTTGCAAAGGCCGATGAATTAAATGTGAACCAAATGAAATTGCTGCATGTTGGCGATAAAAGAATTGCACTTGCCCGTACTGAGATTTTGCACGTAGCTTTTGATGACAGGTGTACGCATCGCGGAGGATCTTTAGCGGGAGGGACAATGATTTGCTCTACAGTTCAATGCCCCTGGCATGGCTCCCAATTTGATGTTGAAGATGGCGAAGTAAAAGCCGGGCCAGCCAAACAAGGCATTAAAACCTATAAAGTAATCGAGAAAGATGGAAAAGTTTTTATAGAGCTTCCTTTCGGGGATTAGAACAACCCAATAAGCCATTGCAATAACTGCCATATCACAAATACGACAAGGGCAAAAAGAACAAAAAGAAGGAGTAAAGCCCCCACGAGCACTCCTGTACCGCTGCCCTGATGCTTGCCTTCCTGGTAATGCTCTTTTAAAAGCTTAATATTGCGGGAGTTGGCTTTATAGAAAAAATCGAAGATCTGCCCAATTACAGGAATTGCCCCTATAGTAGC
Source organism: uncultured Pedobacter sp. (assembly GCA_966211215.1). Lineage (GTDB taxonomy): Bacteria > Bacteroidota > Bacteroidia > Sphingobacteriales > Sphingobacteriaceae > Desertivirga. The sequence goes on along the minus strand of CBIHNR010000087.1, from coordinate 17,555 downwards.
ATCGAGCACTATGTTAACCGCCATTAGCGAAACAATTCTGCTGCTCGCTCCATTTCTAGCCATCGTTAATACCAGGGCAGCCGAAACAAGAAATCCGCTCATATCACCCAGAAAGGGAATGAGGTTCATGATGGGATCCAATCCAAAACGAAATTTGGTGCCAGGTACCCTAAATTGCTCATCTAACAGGTAGGATAGTTTCTCTACCCATCTTAAACGGTTATCTGGTAGTGGTGTCTGATAAGCATTTGTCATGCGGATATTAATACAAAATTAGTTCCGAAAGTTTTGAGTAATCATTAAACCATGCAAACCTCCATCAAGAATTCCAATTCCAACCCTGCCAAATGCTGTATTTAAAATGTTTGCCTTGTGCCCTGGAGATTTCATCAGTCCCTCATGGGCTACCGTAAGAGTCGGCGCAAGAGCAAGGTTTTCACCGGCAGTTATAAACTCAACATTTAAAGCTTGTAACCTATCAAATGGATCTTTCTTTTCGGGAGAGAAATGCGAAAAATATCCTCTCTTAAACATATCTTCCGAATGTAAAAGTGCCACCTCAGCTATCTCGGGATCTGCCTTTAAAGGAATTAAATGCCGCTTTAGTCTTTCACTGTTTATCAATACAAGCATTGCAGCTTCCAGGTCGGGCCTTCGTTTTGCGTTTTCTACTGTAAAACCCAATTTTACAAACTCGCCAGAGCCTGGCTCAATAGCCAGATTTGAAATTGAATTCTTTCCAAGCTCGGTAAGAAACGGAGTGAACCCGGTTTGAATCTTTTCTAACTGCCTTACTAGCTTCTGTGTTAAAAGGCTCTCCTGGGTAGTTGTTTTGATATCTATCCCAAATGGAAGCAGAACTAACGCTGCAGTTACTATTAAAGCGTAAATCCAACCCTTTACAAAGCCCGGTAAAATGCCTGCCCACTTATTAATGGCGGTTAGGTAGTACTCTTCAGGAATTAAATGTAATATTCGATCAACCACATATGTAAAAAAGAGCCTGATTAGAACAATAGTGCATATAAAAGACACTGGCAGAATCCAGGCGCTGGAAAAATGCATTACATCTTTAAAAAAAGCAGAAACGTATGGATAAGTGAGGAAGCACAAAACCAAACTACCTACCCAGGTAATAAGGTCAATGCTGGTTGCCAGAAATCCTTTACGAATACCCTGAAAGGCTGAAAAAACAATCCCAGTAGCCAATAAAAGATCCAGCAGATTCATATAGTGATAACGTTTATTTGCGCGGTAATTTACATGGAACTTAAGCTAACAATAAAAGTTTAGAATAACACTACAAAAAAGCCGGCCACTATTAAAGCAGCCGGCTACACCATTTTTAACTAAAACTACTATTTAAAAATTATTTTTTTATTGAGATTTAGGTTAGCCCCTTTAACTTTTAAAATATACTCGCCAGCCGATGGTTTAAAGCCCATATCGATTGGAATGGTGTTATTGTTTACACCTACAGTAATCGCCGTTCTGTAGATTTCCCGTCCTGAAATGTCGACTATTGAAACCATCATTTCGGACGCGGAATAGATTGGAAGTTTTATTTTGAATGCCCCTTCATTGGGGTTTGGGAATACTTCAATTTGTTGCTCGCTTAATGATTCATAAGTAACCACCTTAATTCCTTTTTCAGTCCTTGTTCCGTTAAAATCATACTGAATCAATCGATAGTAGTTATTTCCGTTAAAAGGTTTATTATCATTCGTTTCGTATTTATGCGAATGTGCTATAGTACCTTGCCCCTTTATTATCGCAATGGTTGCAAAAGTTTCTCCGTCGGCCGACCTTTCTATTTCGAACCGGTCGTTATCTTTTTCAGACGTAACTTCCCAGTTTAGCTTGACCTTTTGTCCATCCGCCTTCGCATCAAAAGATTTAAGGCTAACCGGCATGGCTACGTTTACATCTGCTTCCAGGCTTATATAATCGTACATCAAATGGTTTACCGTTGAGGAACCTGAGGGATTGAGAAGCGTGATGGTATTTGCTCCCGGACGCAGGCGGCTCATCGGAATAGTTATTGTTTTGGTGCTATATTTCGCATAATTGGTTTGGCGCAATAAGCCATTTCCTCCTCCATTTTCAGGGTAATAGGTATTAAATGTAGAATTTTCGTTATTTACATAGATCCACTGTTGGGCATGGTCATTTCCTGCATAGGCAATGGTTAATGTAGCGTTTCCTGTGGTTGGAATATCGCTTGGCAATGTAAAATTAAGCCGCCATTTCCAGGTTGACAGTGTTTGGTCGGTATTTACATAAACCGAATGGGCATAAGGCAATTTATTCGCCCAGTCTTTGCCAGCAACATCATATTCAATCGGGTTGGCAAACACAGAAGCAAACTTGTTGTGTGCAAACCCCTCGCAATAATCAAAATCGCCCATTTTAAACTCATTTGCTTTGCGGTTTGGATAACCAATTTCCCAAACCAGGTTACCTTTATTTCTTGGAATATTCCAGGTTACAGTCCCTAGATCAGTAGCGGCGCCAGCTGTAACACTTACGTTGGCCATAGAAAAATCTCCTACCGCTCCATCGCTGTAGCCAAAAAAGGTATAGTTAGTACCGGGCCTTACATTAGGAATGGTGAAATTCCCGTCGGCATCAGTTTTAACCCAGTATTGGTAGTTCTTTTCTTCAAACTGCCACTCTCCCTCCGGATTGCTGATTATCACCACGCCCACCCATGCTTTTTGCCCCTTTACTCCCGGCTTAAAAGAATCATTTATTACAAATTTGCCCGTTACACTGCCCCGCCCGCTCGCTAACGGATATTGAGGCGTAGAAGTTAGCCAGGAATAAGGCCATTGGCCTTTTTCGGCAACTCCACGGGCTTTTGCATCGTCCCAATTTTCCTTTCCGGTATTTTTTAGAGACGTATAAATTAAATAAGGGCCATAAATTTTAGTCCAGTACTCGCCATTGGGTACGTCCATCCCAATAGCATTGTAATGTACACCGTTCATACAAGAGTGAATAATTCCGGCAGCAGAATTTAGGTCGTGATAAGTAGGGCCTTCATTAAAGTATTCCAAGCTTCCGTTAACAAACCAGGTTCCTATTTTATTAACATCGCTTGCATGCCCCCAAACCGGATTTTCCCAGAAAGGCATACTATACTCATACTTGCCGTCATATTTTCCTGCCCTAACTCCGGTATTGAGCTTTACAATCTCTGCGATTCCGCTTGGAGATGCTTGACTAAAATCATAAAGTGAAGGCATTTGCCAGTTTCGTAATGAGTCGGCATAAATTCTTTCACATAAATAATTGTTGCTATTATTAGGATCAGGGGCAATCCATAAAACTTGCCGCCAAGAGCCGAGGTCAAACGCCGGATAAGTCGCCTGATGCTCCAAAATGGAATAAGTGTATATTCCAGAATCATCCTTTTTTAGCACATAATGAATATCTGCATCGCAAGGGGTGGCATTGCTCCCCGGGATGTATGGGCGCTTAAATGAAATATCTACAAGATCTTGTTCATCCCTCTTAACGGAAAATGTTGCGCCGTAAATTGTTTCAAAACCGGCAGAGGTCGTAAAATCATAATATGTCCCTGTACGGCTTGTACCCACCGTATTTAATGTCTCTACCCCATTTACCTTGAGCGAAGTTATATTACTGGTAGATTTTGAAATCCTGGCTTCTAAAACTGAATTCTTGAGAATTACATATTCAGGATACTCACGGAGCATGCTGTTTTCAGGCTGCGGAATACTTACCACAGTATTGGTGTTATCATAAACAACAGATAAGGTTTTTCCGGGGGTACATGTTATTTTCCCGGCGCTGATGAGCGTATTAATAGCCGCAACTTTGTTTCCTGTAAGACTAATCAGGCCAATGCCGCTGATATAAATCTTACCAGCGCTACCAATATTTAAATTACCAGGAACATACAAAGCGCCTCCAGTAATATTTACCTGGGCTGTTAGTCCGGTGCCATTAGCGATATTCACATCCGTACCTGCATAAATTGCGCCGCCCGAAAGGTTAATTGTAGCATTACTCCCAGACGTTCCAGTTGCAATATTGAGGGTATATTTTGAGCTAAGCTTTCCCCCATTTATCGTTATGGTTGCTTTATTATTTCTCCCGATATAAGCATAGTCTCTTATATTTAAATCCGCAGGAGAATTGAGAGTAACTGTACCATTAATCGAGTCGCTTTTATTGGGATAGATGGCACCGCTCATAGTAAAGGCACCAGTACTCAGCACGTTTAACTTGGCAGGCCGATAGTTTACATTTGAAGAATTGCCACCCACGTGGACACAATTGTTTGGGTTGCCCGGGCCAATCATCAATGTTACTCCTGTGAAATTTGCAAAGTCGATGGTATTGTCGCTCCAGTTATTCTTGGTGTAATAATCAGAACTGGTTCCGCCAATCCAGTTAACAACTTGGGCAGATACGTTAAAATTCGTCACAAGGCACAGCATAAAAATGCAAAGCTTGAACAGGCGGGTTGGTAAATAATGTTTTTTTAGATCATAGGTAGTTAATTTGGCTGGTAAAAATTTTTCCATTCAATACAGTTAATAATACGTGGTTAGTTTACAAGCCGTTGGGCGGCTGGCTGTTTTGTCAAACATACGGGTTCAGCTTTAGAAAGGCATCCTGCCGCATCCTGAAAACGCTTCTTTCGCCAGCGTTTCCTGCGTTTTTCTTTCTGCTAAAACAATTTCAAAGGCATCTGCATTGATATTTTATAAGGATGAGAAAAACTCTACTCGCTACTACTGATTAAGGGCCTCTTATAAAATTTACCAATGGAAAAGAAAAAGCATTTATTATTACTAGGGGACGATGTAATTGAGAAGGAGATTGTCTATTTAGAATTGCGAATTAAAAAAGCATTAGCGGGTAACGAGCCTTTTACTAATGAGGATGCACTAATTCTGGCAAAAGCAGATTGGGAAAATTCTGTTAACCGATACTATACTTTCTGGGAAGGACTTCAGAATAATAGAAATTATGCATAAAGCCGTCAGATTGATTCTTTTTAATGAAATGTGAAATAGATTCAATTTTCGCAATTTAAGACGTGAATATTCCAAAAAATTTGCGAATATGATAATCTTACGTATATTTAGACGCTCAACTAACCCAATACGATTTCCAAAACCCTTGCCAGCCCGGCAGGGGTTTTTCATTTTAAAAATCTTTCGAAACCAACATTGCCAAATTGTTAAGTTTTGTTAAAAACCTTTGCGATTTTAACAACAAACCATATCTTTGTGACGGTTTATAATTGGTTAGTTTATAAAGGCCTTCATTCTCCCCGTTTGAAGGCCTTTTTATTTTTAAGCGTTCAAGCTCTTGCTTCAAATTATTATCAGGTTTTTATAGGTCTTTGCTTGAATATTTTGAACACTGACGTGAATGGATCCGGGATTAAGTAAAAATTTTTTAATGCTTCAGATCTTTCGGCACCACAGCTATAAACAGCCATCAATTCCCAGGGGCGATGTTTTGATGTGAAGGTTACTCTCTCTGATATTATGTTCTACCAGCCGGCGTGCATAATTATCCGTGTGGCCAACATAATATAGCTTGGAAGGTACAGAATAAAGGATATAGAGGTAATACACAAGGATAGCTTAGGTTACAAAAAAAGCCCGGCAGACTTTGCCAGGCTTTTGCTCCTGAGGCTGGGCTCGAACCAGCGACCCTCTGATTAACAGTCAGATGCTCTAACCGGCTGAGCTACTCAGGAATTTCCGGTTATTCGTAATATCTGGCTGGATATTACTCCCTTCATTTGGGACTGCAATATTCGGGATTTTAATTTACATTTCAAACAAGATATCCGATTTATATCATCCTAAACGGCATTTCATAGCTAAGTAAATGAATTTCAAAGAGATTATTTTAAAAAAATTGAATCGTGGACATTTTTTATTTTTTTTTCAGGCCTGCCTGTTACAAATTAAAACCTTAAAACGTCTTTGGTAATAAACACACAATTAACGCATGGAAACTCGCATAAAACTTACGGTCGCTCTTTCCTTATTACTTATACTTTTTTCGGCAACCATCATTCTGTCATGCACACAAAAGGTTATGCCTGAATTTTCAGAAGCAGAAGCCGTTTTTGGACGCTAGCAGATATTTTACGTAAAAAAAACAGAAGTTTATCAAATATTTTTTGGGGTATTAATTATTTTCTGTATATTTGGACTTCACATCAATTGTGATAAGGTTTAGGTTAGCCCTGCAGGTGAGGATCTGCAGGGCATTTTTTTGTCCTCTTTTTCCTAAACTGATTTCAACGTCTATATCCGATCTTAAATCCAGCTTTTATTACCCAATAATTATATAAGTCTTCCCGGGTATTATGTAAAGATCTTGGACTTTGTTGGCGGTAGCTTTGTATATAAACTTTAAAGCTATGTCAAGCACCACAATATCACCACGTAAAACACTAGGCAGCCAAATAACAAAACAAACATTCCCTGTCACAGGAATGACTTGCGCTGGCTGTGCAGTCAGTGTTGAATCCATGCTTAAATCAGCACCAGGAGTTATTGATGCAGGGGTTAACTTTGCAAATCAAACAGCCTGGGCACAATACGATGAACAGCTAACTTCTCCACCCGAACTCCAAAAATCAATCAGATCAATTGGTTATGATTTAATACTGGATTCAGAAAACCCCTCTATCACTCAGGAAGAAATACAACTAAAGTACTATTATGAAATAAAGCACCGCACTATCTGGGCTGCAATCCTCTCGCTCCCCGTTTTTATTATCGGAATGTTTTTCATGAATTTACCGTATGGAAACTGGATTTCCATGGCACTTACTGCGCCCGTACTATTTTGGTTCGGAAGAAATTTCTTCCTCAATGCATGGAAACAAGCAAAACATGCGAAGGCAAACATGGATACACTGGTAGCCTTAAGCACTGGCATCGCTTTTCTATTCAGTGCATTTAATACCATTTACCCTGAGTACTGGCATCAAAGAGGACTCCACGCCCACGTCTACTTTGAAGCAGCCTCAGTTATCATAGCATTTATTTCTCTTGGAAAACTACTTGAAGAAAGAGCAAAATCTAATACGTCTTCAGCTCTAAAGAAACTAATGGGCTTGCAGCCCAAAACAGTTAGAGTGATAATTGAGGGATATGAGCAAGAAATGCCGGTTGCGTCGGTTGAAAAGGGGATGATTGTAGTACTAAGGCCCGGCGAAAGGATTCCTGTCGACGGCACGGTTGTTTTGGGTACGTCGTACATTAATGAAAGCATGATTACCGGAGAACCCCTACCTGTTGAGAAACAAAAAGGCGACAAAGTTTTCGCCGGGACTGTTAACCAAAAAGGAGGCCTGCAGTTTATTGCAGAGAACGTTGGCAGCGACACCTTACTTGGCCATATTATAAAAATGGTGCAGGAGGCACAAGGAAGTAAAGCCCCTGTGCAAAAATTAGTAGATAAAATAGCCGGAATATTTATACCCATAGTAATTGGAATTGCCATTAGCACTTTTGCCACATGGATGGCTTTAGGAGGAGAAAACGCTTTTACCCATGCCTTACTGACTTCTGTTACTGTACTGGTAATTGCTTGCCCTTGCGCTTTGGGACTTGCTACTCCAACTGCAATAATGGTAGGAGTTGGAAAGGGAGCCGAAAACAATATCCTGATAAAAGATGCCGAAAGCCTTGAATTAAGCCACAAAGTGAATGCGATTATCCTGGACAAAACAGGAACAATAACAGAAGGGAAACCCGTAGTAACTTCTCTACATTGGGAACCGGAGCATGAAAGCACAAATGAACTCAAAACCATTCTATATAGCCTGGAAATTCAATCTGAACATCCGCTAGCTGAAGCCCTGGTAAATACGCTTAAAGAAGCTAACATTTCGGGCACTAAACTTACATCTTTTGAAAGTATAACCGCACTAGGCGTAAAAGGAAAATACAATAACACTACTTTTTACGTGGGGAATAACAGGCTAATGCAGAAAAATTCTGTCCAAATCAGCCCCGAGCTTTCTGCCAAAGCCAGCGTACTTCAGCAGGAAGCAAACACCGTTATTTTCTTTTCGGATTCTGAAAGAATTTTAGCTGTAATTGGCATTGCAGACAAGATAAAGGAATCCTCAAAAGCTACTATTCGAACTTTAAAAGCTATGGACATTGAGGTGTACATGCTTACTGGTGACAATCAACAATCTGCAGCCGCTGTAGCAAAGGAAATTGGCTTATCTCATCACTTCAAGGCAGAACTTCTTCCTTCAGATAAAGCAGACTTCATCAAAGGGCTTCAGGATAATGGCAAAATAGTGGCAATGGTGGGCGATGGAATAAATGACTCACAGGCTCTTGCACAAGCAGATGTAAGTATAGCTATGGGCAAAGGTTCTGACATTGCAATGGATGTTGCCAAGATCACTTTAATTACATCCGATCTGCAATACATTCCCAAAGCGCTAAGGCTTTCCCATAAAACTGTTCGAACTATACGGCAGAATCTTTTCTGGGCATTTATTTATAATGTCATTGGGATCCCTTTGGCGGCTGGCATTCTCTATTCGTTTAACGGTTTTCTGCTTAACCCGATGATCGCAGGCGCAGCAATGGCGCTTAGCTCCGTTTCTGTAGTAAGTAACAGTTTAAGGCTCAGGGCTGCAAAACTTTAAGTCTTGTGATTGAAACGATAATCAAGCGTCCCACTTTCCGAAATTATATAACTCTTAAAAGATATTGTATAAAGAACCCGGGCCGCACCTAAGTAGATTTGTACATGATTCACTTCACAGACAAAACAAAAAACATGGAAGAATTAAAATTCAAAACCAATATTAAATGCACAGGCTGCCTGGCGAAAGTTGCCCCAGTTTTAAACGAAGCCGTTGGGATTAACAATTGGGAGGTTGACCTTGAGGCTCCAAACAAAACTCTTACGATAGCCGCGAACGCTTCTGCGGCTGATGTACTTTTGGCAGTTAGAGGGGCCGGCTTCGAAGCGGAGAAGATCTAGAATCTCGGAGCGTCCGAAATAGGGACGAAAAATACTTTATACAAAAAAAGCCCGGCAGGCTTTGCCAGGCTTTTACTCCTGAGGCTGGGCTCGAACCAGCGACCCTCTGATTAATCCCGAACGATCGGGACTCTAACCAGCTGAGCTAACAAGCCTGAATGGGCATCCTCCTGTACCAGTCGCTCTATAAAATTTCTACTTTTCTGTTTTTTAATGTACCGTTCAATTTTTAATGCTTCAGAATAAAGAATGCAGAGGTAATACCTAAGGATAGTTTAGGTTTATACAAAAAAAGCCCGGCAGACTTGCCAGGCTTTTGCTCCTGAGGCTGGGCTCGAACCAGCGACCCTCTGATTAACAGTCAGATGCTCTAACCGGCTGAGCTACTCAGGAATTTCCGGTTATTTGCAATATCTGGATGGATATTACTCCCTTCATTTGGGACTGCAATATTCGGGATTTTAATTTATTTCTGCAATATTTGCAGCAAAAAATTTAGAAAAAAAATGAGCTTAGTAATTATAGGCACTGTAGCCTTTGATGCCATAGAAACTCCATTTGGGAAAACCGATAAGATTGTTGGCGGCGCAGCTACTTATGCCAGCCTTGCAGCATCCTATTTCTATGATAAAACAAAAATAGTAGCCGTTGTTGGCGATGATTTCCATAAAGAAGATATTGAAGATTTAAAGAAACACGGGATCGATGTTGAAGGCTTGCAAATAAAAGAAGGCGAGAAATCCTTTTTTTGGGCTGGCAAATACCATAACGACATGAATAGCAGGGATACCCTTGTTACTGAGCTGAACGTTCTGGCAGATTTTGACCCGATTGTTCCAGAGTCCTATCAGGATTGCGAATATCTTTTACTTGGCAATCTAACTCCTGCCATTCAGCAAACTACAATTAAACGACTTAGAAAAAGGCCCAAGTTGGTTGTGCTTGATACAATGAACTTCTGGATGGATGTTGCCCTGGATGACCTAATGGAGACGTTAAAATTGGTTGACGTCCTCACTATTAACGATGCTGAAGCCCGCCAACTTTCCGGAGAGTATTCATTGGTTAAGGCTGCAGGAAAAATTTTACAGATGGGGCCTAAATATCTCATCATCAAAAAAGGAGAGCATGGAGCCTTATTGTTCCACGAGGAAAAAATATTTTCTGCTCCGGCACTTCCGCTGGCAGAGGTATTTGACCCAACCGGCGCGGGCGATACTTTTGCAGGCGGTTTTATTGGCTACCTGGCTAAAGTTGGAACGATCAATTTCAACAACATGAAAAATGCAATTATTTACGGATCTGCCCTTGCATCATTCTGCGTTGAGAAGTTCGGAACCGAAAAAATTAAAAACCTTCAACCGGAAGAAATTGACGAACGAATCAGGGAATTCGTTAGCCTGAGCAGCTTCGTAATAGAATAAATTAGCGCATGTTGGTTGTACTGCCTGCTTTCGATAGGCTGTACAATCAACCTGGCACTGCCTGAAACCAAATATCTTAAAACATAGTTGGAAATTCCCGAAACTCAACTACTCTTTAAAATCCCCACAATTTTAAATTTAGCAAATACCGATTCGGTGTGTGGAGCATCCTTAATTTCATCGCTTAAGTCCTGGCCTGCCCAATGTTCATAATGTTTACCATTTTTCCATAAGCGGCTTTCGGTAACATCATAAATAAATCCCTTATAAGCAATCCATACCTGCGGCTTATCTTGCCCATTGCGCAATGCCAGCTGCCGGGCGGTATATTCAGGAAGATCCATCCCTATCTGACCCCTTTCCTCTTAAATTTTCAAAAAAGTAAACATGCATAAGCTCCGTTGCTAAATATAACCATGCATTTTAAGCATCTTGTTTAGGGCAAAGATACAGCTTGTAAGCTCGGAGCTTAAATTTAGGAGCCACATAAAGCAATTTCAACTTTTTTTTAAAAAGTTTTTGTTCTTCATCTGATTTTCATGTTGCCAAAATAGTTTCGTATTGTCAAAAGAACACAAACAATAAATTATTAGAAACTTAAATAATATCAACATGAAAAGTAAACGATTATTAAACCAACTATTCTTAGCAGCAACGGCATTCACTTTGGCATTTGCGTCATGTAAAAAAGAAAGCGCAGATTCTGCGGAAAATTCGGATGACGTAGCCTCAAGCCAGGCAATTTTAGTAGCAGATGCCAATGCCACTTCTGAAGCGATCTTTATTGTAAACACAGCACCAGACGGAGCTACAAGAGATTCAATTACTGCAACCGGCCTGCCTGCAGCTATCACTACCTACCTAACTACAAACTATAGCGGATACACACTTAAAAAGACATTCAAAGTTTCAGTTAACGGCACATTAAACAGCTATATCGTAGTTATTACATACAATGACAAGCCTGTAGGTTTAAAATTTGATGCTAATGGTGTATTTGTAAAAGTGTTTGAACAACGTGAGCGCGGATGCTTAAAAGGCAAAGGATGGAAAGCTGGTGGCCGTTTCGACGGACGTGATGGCAGACACCGCGACACAATTGCTTTGTCCTCTTTATCAGCTGCAATTAAAGCCCACTTTACCCTAGCTTACCCAACAGATACTCTGCTTCATGCCTTCAAAGCTAAAGACAATGGGACGGTAGTAATCAGCGCTAACAACGGACTTTATGCAACCGCATTTAATTCAGCAGACCTATTTGTTAAACGTGCACAAATTGTGCTGGTAAAAGGTAAAAAAATCGCAATAGCACAAACTGAACTTCCAGCAACAACTCTAGCTTACTTAACTGCAACCTATCCTGGATATGTATTCAATAAAGCGTTTGCAATTAAGATCAACGGCACTGTTCAGGCTTATGCCGTATTTATTGACTCTAATAACACCCGTATCGGCCTACATTTCGATGCAAGCGGCAACTTTGTAAAAACTGTGGTTGTTAGGTAATACTTTAATACTTTTTAGTTTTTGAGAAGAGAAGCAGTACATTCGGAAACGGTGTGCTGCTTTTTTGCCTTAGGGGCTAAGAAGTTTTATATCTTGGAACAGATATTGAAAGACTAAGCGAAACATTAAACAATGGCAAGTTTTAAGGAAATATTAAACTCTGGCAAGCCTGTTCTGGTTGACTTTTCGGCAGAATGGTGTGGCCCTTGCAAAATGATGGCCCCTATTTTAAATCAATTGAAAGATATGTTAGGCGATAAGGCTACCATCCTGAAAGTGGACGTGGATAAGAACCCTGCTGCAGCAAGTGCATACAATGTGCAAGGGGTGCCTACACTGGTTGTAATCAAAGATGGAGAAACTAAATGGAGGCAATCGGGGGTAGTTCAGGCGGCACAGCTAAGACAAATAATTGAACAGTACGTTTAACTATTGTACTATATAAAATAAGAAGAGGCTGTCTCAAAAAGGAAAACAGCCTCTTTTTGTTTATTAAAACGGCAAAACTTCGACCATTCATGAGCGAAATTTTGCCGTTTTTTTATTTATAGATCATTTTATTGAAGAAATCTAAATGAAAAATTGCCTAAAATGACTTTTGAGACAGCCTCTTCTTATTATTTAGAAGTTTTTGTCTTTGTTGTACTTGCAGGCTTCTTTGCAGGAGCCGCAGGCTTTTTAGCCGGCGCAGTTGATTTTTTCACTGGTGCAGCGGGCTTTTTAATAGCTGGTTTAACCGCAGCTTTTTTAGGCTTCTTAACTTTTACTAACTCAAGGTCGAAACGCAGCGTACTAAAAGGTTTGATATCCTGTCCGGCTCCCTGAGGGCCGTATCCTAAATCAGATGGAATTAAGAAAGTAGCTATAGAACCTTCATTAAGCAGCAATAAACCTTCTTCCCAACCTTTAATCACCTGGCCCTGGCCTAAAACAAGGCTTAAAGGCTCATAAGTACGGCCAGGTTGCTGTAAGCCTGCTTTTTTAGCTTCAGCTTCAATGCTCGAATCAAAAACTTTTCCTTCGAGCGTACTGCCAATGTAATTTACCAATACAGTATCACCATTAACAGGTTTCGCTTTTATCGAAGGTTTAGTTACCAAATATTTTAAGCCTGTTGCAGTAGTGGTTGGTTTAAGGCCTTTCTCTTCAACATATTTGCTAAGTACAGCAGCCTCTTCGTTCTTCTTTTTAGCTACTTCAGCTTGATATTCCGCCATCGCCTCTTCCATGGACTGAACTTTTTCAACCTTGATTATAAATGTCAAAAAGCTTCCTTTTGGCAAAAAGGGAGGGCGGCTTGCATCTGCCTCTGGGCCTTTAAATAAAGAATCTGTAGGAACCTTTACAAGTGCGCTGTCTTTTGCAGAAAGAAGAGTGAAAAAGTCCATCAAGTCTGCAATATTTTTTGCTGGCTGTACAGGAATGGTTGCCGGACGCCCCATCTGATAGCTGCTTACCAACACAGAGTCTTTGTCGGTTTTTTGAATGAAGTGAAAGGTGATTACATCATTCACTTTAATTTTAGGGCCAGTATTGCTGGTGTAAATCTTGTACAAGGCGCCATTGGCAAGCTTTTGAAGGCCAGCGTTATCCTGCCCGAAAACCTGTGCAGAAGCAACAAGAAGCAGAGCGGCAATTAGGTTTTTTATTTTCATTTTTTTAATTAAAACAGCCCACCTGCTTATGATTAATCAGGTGGGCTAAATTACTGATATTCTTATGTTTGAATAATTCTATTCTATTTAGTAACTGGTGCAGCAGGCGCTATAGGTGCAGGCGCTGCTGCTGCCGGAGTTCTCGGCTTAATTATGTTCACAATCTCCAGTTCAAATAGTAATGGAGTGTACGGACCAATTACCTGGCTACCTTGCGCTCCATATCCAAGTTTTGATGGAATGATCACATTAGCTTTTGCTCCTTTGTTTAATAATAATAGTGCCTCATCAAAACCAGGGATCGTGCTGTTAGTACCGGCAGCAATCTTAATTGGCTTGTAAGGGCGCATTGGATCGAAAGTTTTTTCTTTTTCTGCAACAGACTTAACGCTGGTATCGAATACTTTCTCTTTGCCAGTGATGAAACGGCCTGTATAGTTTAACTCAACAGTATCACCAACAGCTGGTTTAGGGCCACTGCCCTGTTGTGTTATTACGTAGTTCAATCCAGAAGCTGTAACAGTTGGCTTTAAGTCTTTAGAAGAAATATATCCGCTGATAACTCCTGCTTCTCTGTTCTTAGCTTTTTCGGTTTCTGCTTTCATATATGCCTCAACCTTAGCCTGCATTTGCTGGTCATTTTGTTTTCCTTTAGGAATAATTTTATCAACTCTTATGCTAAACAATAAGTATTTGCCCTTAGTATTTGTTGGTTTAGGCATCCCCATTTTAGTCTGCATAGAGTCCAGGTTGATTTTAAAGGTTGCGCTATCGCCTTCGCTTAACATGCCTAGAGCAGTATATAAGTCACCTTTAAAAGCGGCCTTTTGCTGAACCAGGAAAGCTGGCCTATCGAAATCAAGGGAACTGTACATAACAGAATCTTCTTCTGTTTTTTGAGTCACTTTTAAAGCAAGGAAATCACCTTCTTTAATTGTAGTTCCGTCTTTATCTTCATGAATGATGTAGTGCAGGTCTCCCTCGCCTTGCTTAAATTGCTTACAGCTTGTAAATGCAAGCGCAGCTATTCCTAAAACAATTAAGTTTCTTTTCATTTTGGGTTTAAAATTATACTAATAATAGACTTTTATATTCTGGTAAAATTGATTTAAACTTTGCAATCACCTCATTTAACGGTGCATCAGATTGCCCTCCGGCGGCGTTTTTATGTCCACCACCCTCAAAATATTTTTTGCAGATTTCGTTTGCAGGAAAGTCTCCGGTTGACCGTAATGAAAGTTTAACCCGCTCTGAACGTTCAATAATCAAAGCCGCAAGCCTGATCCCATTGATTGTTAAGGCGTAGTTTACTAATCCTTCGGTATCTCCCGTTGTAATCTGATATTGCTGTAATTCTGCCTGCGAAACAGTAATCATGGCAGTATTGAACTCAGGAAACACTTGCAGATTGTTCAACAAACAGTGTCCAAGGAAGCGTAAACGGTTTTCAGAGAAGTTATCGTATACCAACTGGTGTATTCTCCAGTTTTCTGCACCTTTCGAAATCAGGTTAGCCACAATGTGATGAACTTCTGGAGTAGTAGACGGAAAACGGAATGATCCGGAATCTGTCATTATGCCGGTGTACAAGCATGTTGCCACATCTTTATTTATCAAGCCAGGCTCCTTCATCAAGTTGGCGATGAAATCATAAACAAGTTGTGCTGTGGCGCAGGCATTTATTGTCCAGTGGCGAAAATCATCGAAACCTTCTGGTTCCAAATGATGGTCAATCATCACTTTCTTTGCGGGGGCATTACGCACCACCTCGCCCAGTTCATTGATTCTTGAAAGATTGTTAAAATCGAGGCAAAAAATTAAATCAGCATTGTTTACGTATTGTTCGCTTTCTTCCTTTTTTTCGGTATAGATAACTACTTCAGAATTGCCGGGAAGCCAATGCAGAAATACAGGATAGTCAGTTGGGCTCACCACTCTTACATGGTGCCCCTTTTGGGCCAAATAATTATATAAGCCCAGCGACGAGCCCATTGCATCACCATCTGGCTTATGATGTGTGGTGATAACGATGTGCTTCGGGCGAGATAAAATTTCCTTAAGCGCTGATAAATCCTGCATCTTCTTTTAAAAGTAATGCAAAGCTATCAAAAACCTTGACGTTACAAAATGATGATTCGCTGACGAATTAATGATTAAAGGTTATGGCTGAGGGCTTCAACTTGCAAATTGACAATCAAGCTCCATTATTTAACATTTATTAACATCTCCAAAGCGGTTTGCTTAGGGACATTCTGAGTTCGGGTAATAGAAAAATTAATATTTTTCCAGAAAATTTAAGCTTTATCATTATGAAGAAATCTTATCAACCATGTAAGTTTTCCAACTTCAATAAGCTTAATTCATAACTTCACTAATCCTAAATTCTCTAAAATATTTTATCTAATTTCGCAGCGATTTTTAAAAATACAATGGCTACAAACAGAACTTTTACAATGATTAAACCAGATGCTGTAAAAAACGGGCATACTGGCGCTATTTTAGACGATATCATTAAAGGCGGATTTAAAGTGATCGCGCTTAAATATATCCAGTTAACTACTGAATCTGCAGGTTCATTCTATGCGGTGCACAAAGAGCGCCCTTTTTATGGCGACTTAGTTAAATTCATGACTTCTGGGCCTATCGTTGCTGCTATTTTGGAGAAAGAAAACGGAGTAGCTGATTTCCGTACATTAATCGGTGCTACCGACCCTAAAAAAGCTGACCAAGGTACTATTCGCCAAAAATATGCTGAATCAATCGAGGCTAACGCCGTTCACGGTTCTGATTCAGATGAGAACGCAGAAATTGAAGGAAACTTCTTCTTCTCTGCTTTCGAAAGATTCTAAAAATAATTGTAAAGAGTTGATAGTACACTTCAACTCTTTACAATTTATCTATCGTTACTTCCTTTCGGGTTTTACGCTGCCCAATTTTTCTTAAACTGGTTACCAGTTGTTCTAAATTAACAGGTTTAGAAATGTAATCGTCCATGCCTGCCTTACGACATTCTTCTCGGTCTTCTGCCATGGCATTAGCTGTCATTGCAACTATAAATGGCTGATAGGCTGAATTTTCTCTGATCAATCGTGTAGCTTCCAATCCATCAATCTCAGGCATTTGTACATCCATAAGCACCACCTCAAAAGTAGCGGCTCCCAGCATTTCTATGGCTTCCTTTCCGTTGCTAGCTAATTTAGGTTGATAACCAAGCTTGTTAAGTACTCTGACAATTAGTTTTTGATTAATTAAATTGTCCTCTGCAATCAGGATTTCAAGAGGATTATCTATAGCAAAACTTTCATTAAGTAAGTTGGCAGGCTTTTCAACTTCTACAACGCCCGGTTTTTGGTTCTTTAATTCTGCAAATATAACTTCCCATAAATATTGTTGCTTAACTGGCTTGGTCAATATAGAAACAAACAGGTGCGGATATTTTTTCTTGCTCTCATCTCCAACTGAGCTTAAAAGCATCACCGGAATCTGCAGTTTTCTTTCTTCAATTGCCTTGGCCAGATGTACACCATTCATTTCCGGCATCTCCATATCGGTAATCACCAGATCAAAGGCCTGATCATGAGACAGGATCTGCAACGCTTCCATAGCAGACGAGGCAGAAGAGGTTTTTAACTTCCATTGCTCCAGTTGAGTTCTTATAATGCGAAGATTAGTGGCATTATCGTCAACAATTAAAATACGCTTGTTTTCAATTCCCACCAAGTTACTTTGCACATAGGTCCGCTTAGATTCAGTCCCCTCTTCAACTTCGATGGTGAACGTAAACGTGGTGCCATTTCCTGGCTCACTATCAACAGAAATGTCGCCTCCCATTAGATTTACCAGGCGTTCACATATTACGAGTCCCAGGCCTGTACCGCCATATTTACGCGTTGTTGAAGAATCAACCTGTGAAAAAGCTTTGAATAGCCTAGACAGTTTTTCCTTTGGA
>CBIHNR010000086.1:0-23117 GCA_966211215.1 uncultured Pedobacter sp. | reverse complement strand
AGCATATCCATGCGCAACTCGTATTCTGGAACCGAGGTAGCCAGCAAACTACCATCAACCGAATAAATATTACCACGAACAGCTTCAACATTTACATACTTCGTAGATAAACTATCAGCCATTGCACGCCATTTTTCACCTTCGGCAAGCTGGAGATGGAACAACTTAAACAATACCGCAAAAGCAAAAAGCACGATCACCCCAAAGGCAACGTACACTCTTAACAATATGTCGGTTCTGATATTCATATCTATTTCCCAAAGGGGATTTACACACTTTTAATATTCGTCGCTTTTAACTACAATTTTTTTTGGTGGTTCTACCGGCTCCATCAAACCCAAAGTATCCACTTGCTTAGCCACTTCAGTTTGAGTACTCTTCAGCATAAGGTCAGCTTTCAACGTTTTAAAATCCCAACTTAACTCCTTCACCTCCTTATTTAGCTTATCAATGTTTCTTATATTCTTTTCAGCAAAGTGCATATTTGCTATATAGACCATGCCTAGCATTGCCAAAAAAATCACAAAAGGCATCATTTCTGTTGCTGCCTCTTTTGAAATCACCCCTTCAGTTAACAAGGTTGTAAAAAAACCTTTAGGCCCTTCAACCTTCACATCTTTAGCTTCCGGCTGAACAGTCTCCAACTCCCCTTCATCTTCAATTTCAGTCCTTAAACGATTCGTCATGGTTAAAAAATCAAAAAAGTTAAAATCAACCGATCAAACTATTTAACATAATGCCTATCAGCTATCAGCTATCAGCTATCAGCTATCAGCTTTACTGCTACCCTCAATTTTGCACTGCGAGCCCTGTTATTTGCAGCCACTTCTTCTTCTGTAGCAACAATCGCCTTTCTTGTTACCGATTCCATTGGCTTAATCTCATTTCCAAAAAAATCTTTCTCCACTTCTCCCTTAAACTTTCCTTTAGCAATAAAATTCTTCACCAATCTATCTTCCAGTGAGTGATAAGACATTATTACCAAGCGGCCTCCTGGCTTAAGAATATCAACAGCTTGCAATAAAAATTCCTGCAAAGCTTCCAGCTCTTGATTCACTTCAATCCTCAAAGCCTGAAAAACCTGAGCCAGGTATTTATTTTCTTTCCCTTTCGGGATCAACTTTTTAATAACATCTTTCAACTCTGCAATTGTCGAAATCGAACGATTCAATCTTGCAGTAACAATTGCCTTTGCCAATGATTTTGCATTCTGGATCTCCCCATACATACCAAAAATCCTATGCAGGTCTTCTTCAGAATAAGAATTCACAACCTCCTTAGCCGTCAATTCTCCACCTTGATCCATCCGCATATCCAATTCTGCATCGAACCGAATTGAAAACCCCCGCTCTGGCTGATCAAACTGATGCGATGAAACACCAAGATCAGCCAGAATACCATCCACAGGTATCGCCCCATACAAACGGCAATAGTTTTTTAAAAAACGGAAGTTTTGATCTATAAAGGTTAACCGATCATCATTTGGAATATTCCTCTGAGCATCTTCATCCTGATCAAAAGCCAACAACCGGCCTTTATCCCCCAGATGCTTAAGAATCTCTTTCGAATGCCCACCGCCGCCAAAAGTCACATCAACATACACCCCATCCGGCTTAATATCCAGGGCATCCATACATTCACGAAGCATAACGGGTACATGATAATTATCCATCCAGCCTCCTTCCTAAGCCACCCATTACTTCTTCAGCCAGGTTAGCAAAATTTTCCGGCTCGTTATCCATCTCAGCATCATATGCTTCTTTAGCCCAAACTTCTATCTTATTAAATTGAGAGGAAAGCACCACATCAGCTCCAATCCCAGCGTAATCAAGCAGTGATTTGGGGAACAAAACACGTCCGGCAGCGTCCAAAGAAAGCTCTGTAGCGCCACGAGTGAAGTATCGAATGAACTCCCTCGTCTTTTTTTCGTACTGATTTAGCTTGCTTAAATCCTCCATTATCTTATCCCACTCTTTGCGGCTATATACTACCAAGTGCTTTTCAAATCCTCTGTTCACCACCAATCCATCCTTCTCAGCATCAGGCATTTGCTTACGCAAACCCGAAGGCAGCATCAAGCGGCCTTTGGCATCGAGTTTACATTCAAATTCACCTAAGAAATGAGACATCCGGTTTTACACTTTTTAGTAGAGTAAAAGTATAAAGCTTTTACCACTTTTTACCACTTTGCTCCACAAAAAAGTTTTCAACAAAACATTTTCTCCCACTTTCCTCCAAATCCGAAGAAAAAAGGCAAAAAAAAGCCCGGCTTCCAACTCAGAAACCGGGCTTAAATCCAGTAATTTCTACTGTTTTGTTATTCGTTAATTGCTTTTACTCCTGGCAATTCTTTGCCTTCCATATACTCAAGCAATGCTCCGCCACCGGTAGAAACATAACTTACGTTCTCTTCAAACCCGAATTTTGCAACAGCAGCAGCAGAATCACCACCCCCAATTAGGGAGAATGCACCTTTTTCGGTAGCAGCAACAACTGCTTCGGCAACTGATTTAGTTCCATTTTCGAACTTTGAGAATTCAAAAACTCCCATTGGACCGTTCCACAATAATGTTTTTGAACCACCAACGATATCTTTGTATTTAACAACCGACTCAGGGCCGATATCTAAACCCATCCATCCGTCTTTGATATTATCATTTTTAGCTTCATCCGTATTCGCTTCTGCGGAAAAGGCATCAGCAATAACAGAGTCTGTAGGCAACACCAAGTTTACACCTTTGCTTTTTGCCTTCTCGATAAGACTTAAAGCAAGCTCCAATTTATCTTCTTCGACTAAAGAATTACCAATTTTGCCGCCTTGTGCTTTAGCGAAGGTATAAGCCATACCACCACCGATTAATAGATTATCTACCTTTTCCAATAATTTCTCAATCAATAAGATTTTATCAGAAACTTTGGCACCGCCCATAATTGCGGTAAAAGGACGCTCTGCATTATTCAATACTTTTTCAGCATTAGCTAATTCGCCAGCCATTAAGTATCCGAAGTATTTAGCATCTGGGAAGAATTTAGCAATAATTGCGGTTGAAGCATGTGCGCGGTGAGCTGTACCAAAGGCATCATTCACGTACACATCACCAAGCTTGCTTAATTTCTCTGCAAAAGCCTCATCTCCTTTTTCCTCTTCTTTATAAAAACGAAGATTTTCAAGCAATAAAACTTCACCATCTTTTAACGCAGCAGCTTTTTCAACCGCCTGGGCTCCGATTGCGTCATCAGCAAACTGAACTTCTTTACCTAAAACATCCGAAAGGTGCTTAACAATATGCTTTAAAGAATATTTTTCAGTAGGGCCTTCTTTTGGACGGCCTAAGTGAGACATTAATATAACAGAACCACCATCAGCTAATATTTTTTTGATAGTTGGCAATGCACCTTGTATACGGTTATCGTCGGTAATATTGAAATCTTTGTCTAATGGAACGTTAAAATCAACGCGGATAAGCGCTTTTTTACCAGAAAAATTAAGATTATCTACTGTTTTCATGGTGGTAAAACTACATCTTTTTTGATTAAAAATAAAAGGTGTATTATCCACACTAAGCTTCGCCCAGAATATCTAAGATTTGGGGCCTACAATACGCCTTCTTATTTCATTTTATCCTTGTTTGCCTTTTCCGGTGTTAGGCTTAGCAATAGAATCCCGCATTTCTGTATCAGATTTTAAGTTTTCCATTTTGTAGTAATCCATAATACCTAAATTACCTGAACGAAAAGCTTCTGCCATTGCCAAAGGTAACTGCGCTTCTGCCTCAATAACTTTAGCCCGCGCTTCCTGGGCTTTAGCCCGCATCTCCTGCTCCTGCGCAACAGCCATTGCCCGGCGTTCTTCTGCACGAGCATTAGCAACTTTCAAATCGGCTTCCGCCTGATCTGTTTGCAATTTAGCGCCAATATTATCGCCTATATCGATATCCGCAATATCAATCGATAGTATCTCAAATGCAGTTCCACTATCAAGGCCTTTATTTAAAACTACTTTAGAAATCCGATCTGGATTTTCCAGCACTTCTTTATGGTTAATTGCTGAACCTATTGTAGTTACAATACCTTCGCCAACTCGCGCCAAAATTGTTTCCTCGCCTGCCCCGCCCACTAACTGATTAATGTTTGCCCTTACAGTTACCCGAGCTTTAGCAATTAATTGAATACCATCCTTTGCAACAGCCGCAACCGGAGGTGTATTAATTACACGTGGATTTACTGAAAGCTGTACGGCGTCAAACACATCTCTTCCTGCTAAATCTATTGCTGTAGCTAACCTGAAATCCAAAGGTATATTTGCTTTATCCGCCGAAATAAGAGCCTTTATTACATTATTTACATTTCCTCCCGCCAGGTAATGGGTCTCAATATCATTGGAAGTTAAATTCAAGCCAGCCTTAGTAGAAGTGATCATGGCATTAACCACCAGCGAAGGAGGGACTTTTCTCAAACGCATCAGAAAGAGATTAAGCAGGCTAACGCGCACACCTGAGAGCTGTGCCGTAAACCATAAATTAACAGGTAAAATATAAAGAAATATAAATAAGGCAATTATAATGCCTACAACCGTCAACAGTAAAGAAATACCGTCCATAAATTCTTAAGGATTTATTTAGTAAACAATAGATGATTTCTTGCTAATGTACTTATTTTTTAACTTTATATAACCCCACTCTCCATTTGCCTTCTTTGAATTTCGAGCCCTTCCATAAATGAATGAGGCTGATACCCTAAATCCTTTATGGCTTTATCCAGAATAAACCCGGTTTTCATTGGGCGCTTGGCATCCTGATTTAAGGTTGCAGAAGAAACCGGCTGAATTAAAGATTTATCCAGATTCCAAAAATCAGCTACTTTTTCAACAATGTCCAACACCGTCATCATATCTTTTCCTGAAATATGGTAGATTCCCTGCGCCCGCTTTTCCGCCGCCAACAGACAACCTTCAGCCAGATCCTCCGCAAGCGTAGGAGTTCGCCATTGATCGTTCACAACTTTAATAGGCTGCCCTTTTTCCAACGCAGCCTTTGCCCAAAGCACAATATTTGAACGACTCATATCAGCAGCAGTTCCATAGACCAAAACCGTCCTGACGATTGTCCATTTCCCGCCTGAAGCCTTAATTATATTTTCCGCATCCCATTTACTTTCGCCATAAAAACTTATTGGGTTAGGCATGTCATCCTCAGCATACGGGCCGGACTGGCCATCAAAAACAAAATCTGTGGAGAGGTGAATAAGGTGGATATTTTTCTGCTCGCAAATTCTTACCAGAGATTCAACGGCATTTACATTAATATCCCTGCATAGCTGCCGTTCTACATGACACGTGTCTACATTGGTAATTGCAGCTGTGTTAATTATAACATCCGGATTGTAGAAAGAAACCACATGTTGTATTTGATTCTCATCAGAAATATCCATTTCGGCATAGCTATAACCATCAGAAAACGGATACCTGTTTGGGCCTTTAGAGGTTGCTATTAACTCTGCCCGCTTCGATTGCCTTATAAGTGAAATGATTTTTTGCCCCAAAAGGCCGTTGCTTCCGGTAAGTAGAATTTTAATCATATCAGCAAATATCAACAATGAATAAGAATAAAAAAGGGCAAAATAAATTTCGCCCTTTCATATTGATTACTGTGTTTTACTTGCTTTTTACGCTTCTCTACTACCGCTGCGGGTAATAGCGATAATTATAATGATGAATAATGCAACTCCTACTACCCAA
Source organism: uncultured Pedobacter sp. (assembly GCA_966211215.1). GTDB lineage: Bacteria > Bacteroidota > Bacteroidia > Sphingobacteriales > Sphingobacteriaceae > Desertivirga. The sequence goes on along the minus strand of CBIHNR010000086.1, from coordinate 17,380 downwards.
ACCCATGGCTGAGCATACCACCCTCCGCCTGAGTTAGTATTAATATTAACGTCAACTTGTTCTGGAGTTCCCTGAGCAAAAGCTGAGGCGCCGAACAGCACATTCATCGTCATCAACAGAGCTGCCAACCATATTTCGGCTTTCGTGAGTTTTTTTATCGTTTTCATAGTTAAATTTAATAATAGGTACTATGCAACAGCTTAAACAATAAATATGCCAGTGCGCCAAAATTCCAAAAGCCATTAATTTTAGAAGACACAAAACAACAAAAGCCAGAGCTTTAATGGCCTCGGCTTTTGTAAGTATTTGGAACATCAATTTTAGTGGGCTGTTCCTGGTTCTGAATCATTTTCGCCATGGCGCCCAAAATTTCCCTTGCTAATAAATGCTATAAGTAAAATCAACACCGAAGCAACTATAGCCCAGATCCATGGCTGTGTATACCAGGGATTATCTCTCATATCATAATTAAATTCAGCAGTAGCGGGATCCTTTTCTTCCACAGCTCTTTGAGCTAAGGCCATTGTACTTACAAACATAAAAGCCAAAAAAGTACTAATTTGCTTACCCAGCTTATTAATACATCTATTTATCTCACTTATCTTCTTCATAATTTTTACGTTTATATTAATGCTAACAAGCTGCCTTTTGAAGGGTTTTAAAAAATAAGTTGACACCTTTTAAAAATCTTTTAAACAGGCATTTGATTTTCTTTTTTAAAACGTATTTTTGCGGCACCAAAATTAGTGTCACTATAAAGTGACTTATGTAATTGAGTAACATAATTTTTCATTAAAAATTTATATGCCTAACACTGGAAAAATAGCGCAGATTATCGGACCCGTAGTTGACGTAAGCTTTGCAGACGATGCCAAGCTGCCTCAGATTTTTGATGCTTTAGAGATAACTAAGGCTAACGGCCAAAAAATTATTCTCGAAGTACAACAACACCTTGGAGAAGACAGAGTACGTGCAATTGCGATGGATTCAACTGACGGACTTGTTCGTGGACTGGCTGTAGTTGATACAGGTGCTCCGATTAAAATGCCTATTGGCGACAGTATTAAAGGCCGTGTATTTAACGTTGTTGGAGATGCAATTGACGGCATCGAAGACCTTGATAAAGCTGCTGGCCGCCCAATTCACGCTCAACCTCCACGCTTTGAAGACCTTTCTACAGAAACTGAGATTCTGTTTACAGGTATCAAAGTTATCGACTTACTTGAGCCTTATGCAAAAGGTGGTAAAATCGGATTGTTTGGTGGTGCAGGTGTAGGTAAAACCGTATTAATTCAGGAATTAATTAACAACATCGCCAAAGGGCACGGCGGACTTTCTGTATTTGCTGGAGTAGGTGAACGTACTCGTGAAGGTAATGACTTACTTCGTGAGATGCTTGAGTCTGGCATTATCAAATACGGTGAAGAATTCATGCATGGAATGGAAAAAGGCGAGTGGAACTTAGATAAAGTTAACCGCGAAGAATTGAAAGATTCTAAAGCAACATTCGTATTCGGACAAATGAATGAGCCTCCTGGTGCACGTGCACGCGTTGCTCTTTCTGGTTTAACAATTGCAGAATACTTCCGTGATGGCGATGAGCAAGGACAAGGAAAAGACATTCTTTTCTTCATCGACAATATCTTCCGTTTCACACAGGCAGGTTCTGAAGTGTCAGCGCTATTAGGCCGTATGCCTTCTGCGGTAGGTTACCAGCCAACACTTGCTACCGAAATGGGTTTAATGCAAGAGCGTATTACTTCAACTAAACGTGGATCTATCACATCTGTACAAGCGGTTTATGTACCTGCGGATGACTTGACTGACCCGGCTCCTGCTACAACTTTCGCCCACTTAGATGCAACAACAGTACTTTCTCGTAAAATTGCTGAGCTTGGTATCTATCCAGCGGTAGACCCTCTTGATTCAACTTCACGTATCCTTAACCCAATGGTTTTAGGCGATGCCCATTACAATACAGCTCAACGTGTAAAAGAAATCCTTCAACGTTATAAAGAACTTCAGGATATCATCGCCATCTTAGGCATGGATGAGCTTTCTGAGGAAGATAAATTAGTTGTATCACGTGCTCGCCGTGTTCAGCGTTTCTTATCTCAACCTTTCCACGTTGCAGAGCAATTTACAGGCTTAAAAGGCGTATTGGTTGACATCAAAGATACTATCAAAGGCTTCAACATGATTATGGACGGAGAAGTTGACGAGTATCCTGAAGCAGCTTTTAACCTTGTTGGAACAATTGAGGATGCGATTGAAAAAGGTAAGAAATTACTTGCCGAAGCAAACGCATAAGAAGCCCCTCCTATCCTCCCCGCAGGGGAGGCAAATATGGTGCTTTAGATAATAACATATTTAAATCAGTCCCTTTGAGGGAAATAAAGAGGGCTTTATGAAATTAGAAATTTTAACACCAGATAAAACAGTATTCGACGGCGATGTCTCTTCGGTAACAGTTCCAGGAGTTCAGGGCTCTTTCGAAATACTTAATAACCACGCTCCTATTATCTCAATTCTTGATGATGGGAAAGTGACGATCCGTACTGGAAAAAGTGAAGAAAAAATATTTATAAAAGGCGGCGTTGTAGAAGTGCTTGATAACAAAATCATGTTACTTGCAGAAGGCATACAAGCCCAATAAATACTAAGGATCTTTCTTAAAGCCGGCTAAAAATTTTAGCCGGCTTTTTTGTGCATGTATTTTTCAACATTTTTCGCCAATCCGAAGATTTCAGGAAGAAATTTGAGAAAATCAACTTCTCTCAGCCGGCGAAAAACCGTATACCAAAAGTGGTTTTGGTTTACAGCTTAAAAATATAATTTCAACAATATAAAACATTTTAAAACATTACACTAAAAACCAATAAACTACAAAACAATATTCTAATTTCATTTTTTTCAACATGCCTATTGATGGTGTAGCCTCAAGTTCCTACCTTGAACTAACAAAAAGTTAAAACTGCGTTTATAAAAACATGAACCCGAGATTAAGTACAATTTTGAGCACTAACATTAACTACACAGTACTACTAATTAACGTGCTTGTGGTGCTCTTAGTTGCTACCCAGTCGAAGGTGTCTTAATAAAGAAAAACATGAGCGCCTTCCAACAAGAAGGCGCTTTTTTTATATCTATAAATTATTAAAAACAATAATACACATGGCCTTATCTGATAGCACAGAAAGCACAACAACTGTTAACGAATTAAACCGCTACAGTAAAACTCTAACTCAAGACCCTACGCAACCTGCTGCACAAGCTATGCTTTATGGAATTGGTTTGACCGACGAAGACATGCAAAAAGCTCAAGTCGGAATTGTGAGCATGGGCTACGATGGCAACACCTGCAACATGCACCTTAACGATCTGGCCAAATTGGTTAAAGAAGGCGTTTGGGCAGAGGACCTTGTAGGTTTGATTTTTAACACAATTGGTGTGAGCGACGGAATGAGTAACGGTACTGAAGGTATGCGCTATTCGTTAGTTAGCCGAGATATTATTGCAGATTCTATAGAAGCAGTTTGCGGCGCTCAATATTACGACGGTGTAATTGCCCTACCAGGCTGTGATAAAAACATGCCGGGCTCTATTATAGCAATGGGACGTTTAAATCGCCCGGCTATTATGGTATATGGTGGTACTATTGAACCAGGACACTATAAAGGTGAAGACTTAAATATTGTATCAGCATTTGAAGCCTTAGGTAAAAAAATGGCTGGCGAAATGAATGATATCGACTTTAAAGAGATTATCAAAAATTCTTGCCCTAGTGCAGGTGCATGCGGTGGTATTTATACTGCAAATACTATGGCTGCAGCTATCGAAGCTTTAGGTATGAGTTTGCCTTACTCTTCTTCAAACCCGGCATTAAGCCAGGATAAAAAAGACGAGTGTTTAGCTGCAGGAAAAGCAATCAAGTTATTACTCGAAAGAGACATTAAGCCTTCTGATATCATGACCCGATCAGCATTCGAAAATGCTATCGTTACAATTATGGTGATTGGAGGTTCTACCAATGCAGTTCTTCACTTATTGGCCATGGCTAAGAGTGTGAACGTTGAATTGACTCAAGATGATTTCCAAAGAATTAGTGACCGCATTCCGGTATTAGCAGATATGAAGCCAAGTGGACGTTACATGATGGAAGACCTTCATAAAGTTGGAGGTATTCCTGCAGTAATGAAATACTTGTTACAATTGGGATGGATTGATGGAAGCTGCTTAACCTGTACAGGAAAAACCCTGGCGGAAAACCTTTCTGAAGTTCCCGAATTAAACTTCGAAACTCAGAAAATAATCTTCCCTATTGAAACTCCAATAAAAGCCACCGGACACTTACAAATCCTTTACGGAAATCTTGCTGAAGGTGGAAGTGTTGCGAAAATCTCTGGTAAAGAAGGTGAGCGCTTTGTTGGCCCTGCACGTGTGTTTGACGGGGAATTTGAACTAATTGAAGGAATCCAATCTGGCCGTGTAAAAAAAGGCGATGTTGTAGTTATCCGCAATGTTGGTCCGGTAGGAGCTCCTGGTATGCCAGAAATGCTTAAACCTACTTCTGCACTTATTGGTGTTGGTTTAGGCAAGAGCGTTGCGCTAATCACAGACGGACGCTTCAGCGGCGGTACACACGGCTTCGTAGTTGGACACATCACTCCTGAAGCTTACAAAGGCGGTTTAATTGGCTTGGTTCAGGATAACGATATCATTGAAGTAGATGCAACCACAAATAGCATTAACTTAAAAGTATCCGATGAGGAAATTGCAGTGAGACGCGCAAACTGGGTTCAGCCAGAATTGAAAGTTAAAAAAGGTTTATTGTATAAATACGCAAAGCAGGTGAGTACAGCAGCAGAAGGTTGCGTAACTGACTTATAGAGTTAATAGCCTAAAAATCGGCAATAGCGAAATAAAAAAACGAAAAACAGGTTTAAAACAATAATAGATTGATAATCAATCGTTTATTTAATCAAAAATCTATAAAACAATGGATACAGCACAACAGGAATTAACCGCTGCACAGCAACAAACAAGCATGGAACTTACGGGTTCGCAAGCTGTATTGGAAGCGCTGATTGCAGAAGGCACGGATACCATTTTCGGCTATCCGGGTGGGGCCATCATGCCAATCTATGATGCCTTGTACGATTACACTGAAAAGCTTAACCATATACTGGTCCGCCACGAACAGGGCGGTATACATGCAGGACAAGGCTATGCACGTACGTCTGGTAAAGTCGGTGTTGTATTCGCAACCAGTGGGCCTGGTGCAACCAACTTAGTAACAGGCTTAGCTGATGCGCAAATCGACAGTACTCCTTTAGTTTGTATCACCGGACAGGTTTTCGCTCATCTTTTAGGTACAGATGCTTTCCAGGAAACTGACGTAATTAATATCACGACTCCAGTAACGAAGTGGAATTACCAGGTAACTGATGCAACTGAAATTCCTGAAGTTTTGGCGAAAGCATTTTACATTGCAAAAAGCGGACGCCCCGGACCCGTTTTAATTGATATTACTAAAAATGCACAGCTTCAGAAATTTGAATATAAAGGCTATACTCCTTGTAATCATATCCGTAGCTACCGTCCGAAGCCAATTGTGCGTAAGGAATATGTTGAAGAAGCAGCAAAGCTGATTAATTCTGCTGAAAAACCATTTGTTCTTTTCGGACAAGGTGTTCTTTTAGGTGATGCGGAACAGGAATTTAAAGCATTTATTGAGAAATCAGGCATTCCTGCAGCATGGACGATTTTGGGCGCTGGTGCAATTCCCACGGGACATCCATTAAATGTGGGTATGCTGGGAATGCACGGTAACTACGGGCCAAACGTTTTAACTAACGAATGCGATGTTTTAATCGCCATAGGAATGCGCTTTGACGACCGCGTAACCGGACGTTTAGATAAATACGCAAAGCAAGCCAAGGTAATTCACCTTGATATTGACCCGGCTGAGATTGATAAGAATGTTCAGACTACCGTTCCTGTATGGGGCGATTGTAAGGAAACTCTTCCAATGCTGACTGAGCTGATAGACGCTAAACAACACACAGAATGGCTTGCTAAATTTAATGAGTATACCCGCCAGGAAGTTGAGGCTGTAATAAACGCTGAACTTTTTCCTAAAACTGAAGAGTTAACCATGGGCGAGGTAATTCAACAAATCAACGAGCTAACAGGTGGCGATGCTGTTATCGTAACCGATGTAGGCCAGCACCAGATGGTAGCTTGCCGTTATGCCAAATTCAACAACACCCGCAGTAACATTACCAGCGGTGGTTTAGGCACCATGGGCTTTAGCCTTCCGGCAGCTATTGGAGCAAAATTCGGTACTCCTGATAAGGAAGTTATTGCGGTTATTGGTGATGGTGGAGTTCAAATGACGATCCAGGAGTTGGGAACTATCATGCAATTTAATGTTGGCGTTAAGATCCTGATTCTAAATAACCAGTTTTTAGGCATGGTGCGTCAATGGCAGCAATTATTCCACGACAAGCGCTACTCTTTTGTGAACATTACAAGTCCGGATTATGTGAAAGTGGCAGAAGGCTACCACATTCCCGGACAAAGTGTAAATGATCGCGAAAGCTTAAAAGCTGCTCTTAAAACGATGATTGAGCATAAAGGCTCATATCTTTTAGAAGTAATGGTAACTAAGGAAAACAACGTATTCCCAATGGTACCTCAGGGTTGCAGCGTAAGCGAGATAAGGTTGAAATAATAGGTAAAAGGTTAAAGCTGAAAGGTAAAAGCTGATAGCTCATAGCTCGCTGCTTATACCTCCTCACCGCTTCTTAAACATTAAAATCATGACGAATCAAATTCCAAATCCTGATAAGCAGGAATATAACATCACCGTTTATACCGAAAACCAAATTGGTTTATTAACGCGTATTGCTATTATTTTCAGCAGAAGGAAGATTAATATTGAGAGCTTAAACACCTCGCCATCTGAAATCGAAAGCATCCACCGTTTCAATATCGTGATAACCGAATCTGAAACTGTTGTGCGTAAGCTTTGCAGGCAAATTGAGAAACAGGTAGAAGTACTTAAAGTGTACTATAACACTAACGAGGATGTAATCTGGCAAGAAATGGCACTTTATAAAGTTCCAACTGATGAGATTGCAGAAAAAGCCCTGGTAGAACGTTTGTTACGTGAAAATGGAGCTCGCGCAGTGGTAATCCGCCATGATTATACGGTATTTGAAACAACCGGACATCGTGAAGAAACAGATGCACTAATCGAGAAACTTCAGCCATACGGCTTAATCGAGTTTGTTAGAAGTGCTCGCATTGCCATTATCAAAGACAGCGAAGGCTTTAACAGAAAACTACGTGAATTTGAAAGCATGGAACCTGGACATGAGGTAATTGAAAACGAGTACCTCAATAGCGCTGACAAAGTTTTCATGATGTAGGCTCTACTCGGACGATTTTATTCCAGCGTAAAAGGCTAATTTATATGAATTTACTAAATTAGCGCCCGATTTTAAAAATCCTCTGGCAAAGAAAGGACAAACTTCCGGACAGAAATTTAAAAAGGGAATATTAACAACACATAAAGAGAAAATTAAATAGAAATCAAGCAATAAAAAATGGCAAATTATTTTAATACACTACCCCTTAGGGAGCAATTAAACCAACTGGGCGTATGCGAATTCATGGACAATTCTGAATTTTCTGACGGCGTGAACGCGCTTAAAGGAAAGAAAGTTGTAATCGTAGGTTGCGGAGCTCAAGGTTTAAATCAAGGTTTAAACTTAAGAGATAGTGGCTTAGATGTTAGTTATGCATTGCGTCAAGAGGCTATCGAAGGAAAAAGAGATTCATGGAAAAACGCTACTGGAAATAACTTCAATGTTGGTACTTACGACGAATTACTTCCAAATGCCGACCTGGTAATCAACCTTACTCCAGATAAACAACATACTTCAGTAATTAAAGCAGTTATGCCATTAATGAAACAAGGTGCTACTTTATCTTACTCTCATGGATTCAATATCGTTGAAGAAGGTATGCAAATCCGTAAGGACCTTACTGTTATCATGGTTGCTCCTAAATCTCCAGGTAGCGAGGTTAGGTCTGAGTATGTAAGAGGTTTTGGTGTTCCAACTCTTATTGCAGTTCACCCAGAAAACGATCCTCAAGGTAAAGGCTTAGCTGAAGCTAAAGCATATTGCGTTGGTACTGGTGGCCACAGAGCTGGTGTTTTGCGTTCATCTTTCGTTGCTGAGGTTAAATCTGACCTAATGGGTGAGCAAACTATCCTTTGTGGATTGTTACAAACAGGTTCTATCCTTTCTTTCGATAAAATGATTGAAAAAGGAATTGACGCTGGTTATGCATCTAAATTGGTTCAATACGGTGTTGAAGTAATCACTGAAGCTTTAAAACATGGTGGTGTATCAGGTATGATGGATCGCTTAAGCAATGTTGCTAAAGTTAAAGCGTTCGAAGTTTCTGAAGAATTGAAAGACATTATGCGTCCTTTATTCCAGAAACACCAGGACGATATCATGAGTGGCGAATTTAGCCGCGTAATGATGGAAGACTGGGCTAATGGTGATAAAAATCTATTAAAATGGAGAGCCGAAACAGGAGAAACTGCATTCGAAAAAACTCCAGCTGGTGATGTTAAAATCAGCGAGCAAGAGTACTTTGACAACTACCTTCTAATGGTTGCTTTTGTTAGATCAGGGGTTGAGCTAGCTTTCGAAACAATGGTTGAAGCGGGTATCAAACCTGAGTCTGCTTACTACGAATCATTGCACGAAACTCCGCTTATCGCGAATACTATCGCTCGTAAAAAGCTATTCGAAATGAACCGTGTAATTTCTGATACTGCTGAGTACGGATGCTACTTGTTCGATCAGGCTTGTAAACCTTTGTTAGCGGATTTCATGAAAAAAGTTGATACTGACTTAGTTGGTAAAAACTTTAATGAAGGCAAAGACGGTTCTGTTGACAACCAGCAATTAGTTGCCATCAACGAAATTCTACGCAATCACGAAGTTGAAATCGTAGGTACTAAATTGCGTAAAGCAATGACAGCGATGAAAGCTATCAAAACAGTTTAGTCCCTGATTAAAAGGCTTATAAATTGAATTACAACCCTCTCTGCTGAGAGAGGGTTGTTTGAAAGTATCAGATTACACTCTCAACCACTAATGATCCAGTCCAGTATGAACAGTAGCATGTCAAAGTCCTTTTCAGAGGATTTAGACGCTTTAGTTAGTGTTTGTAACTTAAATCTGCAGTATCAGCATAAAATGGTACTAAACGATTTAAACTGGACTATTAATCGTGGCGAGAACTGGTTGCTAAGTGGATATAGCGGAAGCGGCAAAACCTCCTTGGCTAAGGTTATCGCAGGCCTACAAAATGCAGCCGGCGATGTAAGGTTTAACTTTAATTCCAGCAGTGGCTTACCTGCCCGGGCTTTATATGTTGAGAGCTGGTACCAGTTTAAAAACATTGAAGGTGTTGCTAATTTCTATTATCAGCAACGCTATACTAGCCTTCAGGCTAAAGAAACGCTTACTGTAAATGCAGAATTAGCTTCTTATGGAAAAGAGCATAATCTTGACATAGACATTGTAGAAAAACTTTTAAAGGAGCTAGGCTTTGCAGCTTTAAAAAATTCACAACTACTTGAATTATCAAGTGGGGAACATAAAAAATTACAATTGGTTAAAGCGCTATGGTTAAAGCCGCAATTATTAATCATAGACCAGCCATACACGGGATTAGATGCTTTGTCCCGCAAAAAATTAAGCATCTTATTGGATGAAATTTCTGCCGAAGGTGTTCAGCTGATACTGATCTGCAACGATCTTGAGTTACCTGCATGCATTAATCGCTTTGCGGAAATTAGAGAAGGACAATTAGTAGAGGTTTTTTCGAGAGAAATAATATCGGCGTTGCATGAGGAAACATCCGGGACGCTACCAGACTTTTTAAGACAACCGCCCGTTTATACTTCAGAAACTATCGCCAAATTGATTGATGTAAGCGTTAGTTATGGTGAAAAACAGGTTCTTAAAAAGATAAACTGGGAAGTTAAGGCTGCAGAGAAATGGCTGTTGCAAGGGCATAATGGTTCAGGAAAATCAACCTTACTAAGTTTGATAAACGGCGATCACCCGCAATCTTATGCAAACCATTTCTATTTATTCGGAAGAAGAAGAGGCACTGGAGAAAGCATCTGGGATATTAAGCAACATACTGGCATCATTTCGCCAGAATTTCACTGGTATTTTGATTCTTCGTCAACCGTTTGGCAAAGCGTTGCGTCTGGGCTTTATGACTCGGTTGGCTTATACAGGCAATTACCTTTCTCTAAAAAGATTAAGGTTGATGAGCTTATAGAGTTTTTCTGTTTAACCGAGGATAAAGATAGCTTGCTAAAGACTCTTCCGCTTGGAAAACAGCGACTGGTTTTACTAGCAAGAACGGTTATCAAAAATCCCCAGCTGCTGATACTCGACGAACCATGCCAGGGCTTGGATACGCTTCAAACACAATATTTTAATCAATTTGTTGATAAATTGTGTAGCAATGGAATGACCCTGATTTATGTTGGGCATTTCGAATCAGCCTTGCCAAGTTGCTTAGAAAAAAGAATAATATTAGAAGAAGGCCGAGTTAAAGCCGTAGAAACCATATTAGAAACTGTTTAGAAAAATAAAAAGCATAAAATACCAGGCTGGTATCAAAGAACGAAGGCACTAAATTTTCATCCAAAGAATTAACATCAACACGCTAAAATCATGTTACACGATCCAAACCGTATATATATTTTTGATACCACGCTTCGTGATGGCGAACAGGTACCCGGTTCTCAATTGACAACTCCTGAAAAAATTATTATCGGAGAAGCACTTCAATCGCTCGGAGTTGATATTATCGAGGCAGGCTTCCCTATCTCCAGCCCTGGCGATTTTCAAAGTGTGGTTGAACTTTCTAAAGTTGTTCGTGACCCTATTATTTGTGCCCTAACACGTGCAAACAAAGGAGACATTGATTGTGCAGCAGAAGCGTTAAAACATGCCAAACGCCCTCGTATTCATACAGGCATTGGCTCATCTGATATGCATATTCAGTACAAGTTTAACAGTACCCGCGAAAAGATTCTTGAGCGTGCTGTTGAGGCTGTAAAATATGCAAAACAGTTTGTTGAAGATATTGAATTTTACGCTGAAGATGCCGGAAGAGCAGACAATGTTTATCTGGCTCAAATGATCGAAGCTGTGATTGCGGCAGGTGCAACTGTTGTTAATATCCCTGATACTAACGGATATTGCTTGCCGGAACAATACGGAGCTAAAATTCGCTTTCTGAAAGAAAACGTAAAGAACATCGATCAGGCTATTATTTCTGTGCATTGCCATAATGATTTAGGCTTAGCAACTGCTAATAGCATTGCGGGCTTACAAAATGGCGCCCGCCAGATAGAATGTACTATCAACGGTATTGGAGAACGCGCTGGAAATACTTCGTTGGAAGAAGTCGTTATGATTTTAAATACGCATAAAGGACTTGGCTACCACGAAATGATCAACATAAATACTAAGCAACTTTATCCGCTAAGCGGAATGGTAAGCAGGATGATGCGCATGCCGGTTCAGCCAAATAAAGCGATTGTGGGTAGAAATGCATTCGCCCATAGCTCTGGTATCCACCAGGATGGCGTTTTAAAACATCGTGAAACTTACGAGATCATGAATCCTGAAGATGTGGGTATTGACCAATCGGAAATTATTTTGACTGCCCGCAGCGGACGCCATGCCTTAAAGCACCACTTAGAGCGCCTGGGTTACTCTATTGACAGAATAGACCTTGACCAAACATATCAGCGCTTCCTTGTGATGGCTGATGAGAAAAAAGAAATCAAGGATGATGATTTGTTAATCCTTATGGGTGATGAGGTTGAAACTAACTACAAAAATGGTGTAAAAATCAACTCATTACAGGTTGTTTGCGGAGATCAGGCTGAGCCTGAGGCTGTGGTTAAGCTTCACTATAACGGCGTTGACCATGAGGCTACCGCAAAAGGTAATGGCCCTGTGAGTGCAACAATCAAAGCAATTGAAAGCATTTTGGGACAGAATATAGAAATTAAGGAATTCAACATCCACTCTATCCATGGTGGTAGTGATGACGTAAGTAAAGTGGATATGCGTGTAATTCACGAAGATAAATCCTATATGGGTTACGGCTTCAGCACTGATATTGTAAGAGCTTCGGCCAACGCATATTTGGATGCACTGAATAAATTTGTATAATCCTGTAAAACCGGACGGTATTAAAATATCCGTCTGATAGAGAAATAAGAAAATAAAATAGTATAATAAACAACATCAAAATAAAATGAGTAAGACTTTATTTGACAAGGTGTGGGATACTCACGTTGTGCGTAAGATTGAAGGTGGACCTGACGTATTATTTATTGACCGCCATTTAATTCACGAGGTTACCAGCCCGGTAGCATTCCTTGGATTAAAAAGCAGAGGTGTAAGAGTATTATACCCTGAGCGTACTTTCGCTACTGCGGATCACAATACTCCAACTATCAATCAGCACCTTCCTGTTGCCGATCCTCTTTCTGCTAATCAGTTAAAAGCTTTAGAAGAAAACGCTAAAGAATACGGCATTAGCCACTGGGGACTTGGACACCAGAAAAATGGTATCGTACACGTTGTAGGCCCAGAGTATGGTATCACTCAGCCTGGTGCAACTATTGTGTGTGGCGACTCTCACACTTCTACTCATGGCGCTTTTGGAGCTATTGCTTTTGGTATTGGTACTTCTGAAGTAGAAATGGTACTTTCCACTCAGTGCATTATGCAGCCAAAGCCTAAAAAAATGAGGATTAACGTTACTGGCGAATTAAGCAAAGGTGTTACTCCTAAAGACGTTGCGTTATTTATCATTTCTCAACTGACTACTTCTGGCGCTACAGGTTACTTTGTAGAGTACGCTGGTGAGGTTTTCGAAAAAATGAGCATGGAAGGACGTATGACCGTGTGTAACCTAAGCATTGAAATGGGTGCACGTGGTGGAATGATCGCTCCTGACGAAACTACTTTCAACTATATTAAAGATCGTGAGTTTACGCCAAAAGGCGAGGCTTGGGATAAAGCAATGGCTTACTGGCAAACTTTGAAAACTGACGAAGGTGCAGTTTTCGATAAGGAGTTTACTTATGATGGTGCTGCCATCGAGCCAATGATTACCTACGGTACTAACCCAGGTATGGGTATCGCAATCTCTGAGCATATTCCTGATGCTGAGCACGTTGAAGGTGGCGTTGCTACTTACGAAAAGTCATTAGGTTATATGGATTTCCACGAGGGAGATTCAATGATTGGTAAAAAAGTAGATTACGTTTTCGTAGGAAGCTGTACTAATGGACGTATTGAGGATTTCAGAGCCTTTACTTCTCTTGTTAAAGGAAAGCACAAAGCTGATGATGTTACAGTTTGGTTAGTTCCAGGCTCTCACATCGTTGAAGCTCAGATTAAAGAAGAAGGTTTATTAGATATTTTAACCGAAGCTGGCTTTACTTTACGCCAGCCAGGTTGCTCTGCTTGTTTAGCAATGAATGATGATAAAGTTCCTGCTGGCAAATATGCAGTGAGTACTTCAAACAGAAACTTTGAAGGAAGACAAGGCCCGGGAGCCAGGACAATGCTTGCAAGTCCGTTAGTTGCTGCAGCTGCTGCAATTACAGGAAAGGTAACAGACCCAAGAACTTTAATCTAATTTAACAAGGCGTCATTTCGTAGAGGCAAACTTATACGCTTAAGTTCCTCCTATTGAAATAACAGATCAACAAATTTTAAAATGGCTTACGATAAATTCACAATATTAACAAGTACTGCAGTTCCTCTTCCTATTGAGAATGTAGATACAGACCAGATTATTCCTGCTCGTTTCTTAAAAGCGACCGAGCGTGTTGGATTTGGCGATAACTTATTCCGCGACTGGAGATATAACTCTGACAATACTCCAAAAGCTGATTTTGTATTAAACGATGCTACTTACACAGGAAAAATTTTGGTAGGTGGTAAAAACTTCGGTTCTGGTTCATCAAGAGAACACGCAGCATGGGCTGTTTATGACTACGGTTTCCGTGCTGTGGTGTCTAGCTTCTTTGCTGATATCTTCAAAAATAACTGCTTAAATATCGGCGTTTTGCCAGTTCAGGTTAGCGCTGAGTTTTTACAGAAAATTTTTGATGCTGTGTATGCTGATCCAAAAGCTGAACTTGAGATCAACTTACCTGAGCAAACTATCACTTTGGTAGCTACAGGCGAGAAAGAAAGCTTCGACATCAACAGCTACAAAAAAGACAATATGCAAAACGGTTTTGACGATATTGACTATCTTCAAAACATTAAGCCTGAAATTCAGGAGTTTGCAAAAGGCTTACCATTATAGGTAAGATTAGCCAATACTGGCGTGAAAATATCAATGCCTCGGTTGGTTAAATGCCGACCGAGGCATTGTAATATAGTGTGATGATACTAGAGGTTGCAGTTTTAAATGTAATACCTGATAAGCTTGATGAATTTGAAAGCTGTTTTTCGACTGCTGAAAAAATTATAAGCTCGATGAAGGGTTATAAATGGCACCAGCTGCAACGCTGCATTGAAATATCCAACCAGTATATATTACTTGTTCAATGGGAAACGTTAGAAGATCATACAGTTGGTTTCAGACAATCAACAGAATATCAAGAGTGGAAGAAACTACTTCATCACTTTTATGATCCTTTCCCAACTGTTGAGCACTATAAGAGAGTTGAATATACTGATTAAAAGTTTCACCGGTTGAGAAAATTACACCGATCAAGGTCAATGAGAATCTGTGCAATCTTTTTCAATCCGTGTAATTCCCCAAATTATGAGTAAAAGGAAAATAGAAATAATGGACACTACTCTTCGGGATGGCGAACAAACATCCGGAGTGTCTTTTTCCATTTCAGAAAAGCTAACCATTACGCAATTATTGCTCGAAGAACTTAAAGTTGACCGCGTAGAAATTGCGTCCGCGCGTGTTTCACAGGGAGAGTTTCAGGCTGTTGAAACCATTACCAAATGGGCTGAAGAGAACGGGTATATTGACCGTATTGAGGTGCTTTCTTTTGTTGACAATGGCGTTTCTATTGACTGGATGGTAAAAACCGGCGTTAAGGTTCAAAACCTACTGACGAAAGGTTCATTAAACCACCTTACTCATCAACTTAAAAAAACTCCGGAACAACATTTCACAGAAATTGCGAAATCTATTGAAACAGCTTCAACTTACGGCATTGCAACCAATGTCTACCTCGAAGATTGGAGCAACGGGATGCGCAATTCCAAAGATTATGTGCTTCAATACCTTGATTTTTTAACGAAACAACCGGTTAAGCGCATTATGCTACCGGATACCTTAGGCGTTTTAACTCCAAGCGAAACTTTTGAGTACGTTTCGGAACTTAAAGCAAAATATCCTGAAGTTCACTTCGATTTTCATGCCCACAATGATTACGATCTTGGAACAGCAAACGTTCTTGAAGCTGTTAAAGCCGGAATTAATGGTTTGCACCTGACAGTTAATGGCATGGGCGAACGTGCAGGCAACGCGCCAATGGCAAGTGTTATAGCAGTTATCAATGACTTTTTGCCAAAGGCTGATATTGCGTTAAAAGAATCTTCCATTTACAAAGTGAGTAAACTGGTTGAAACTTTCTCAGGAGTCAGGATTCCGGCAAATAAGCCTATTGTAGGTGAATATGTGTTTACTCAAACTGCGGGAATTCATGCTGACGGTGACAATAAAAAGAATCTTTATTTTAACGACCTGCTTCCGGAACGTTTTGGAAGAAAACGTAAATATGCCTTAGGAAAAACGTCCGGGAAGGCAAATATTGAAAAGAACCTTCAGGAACTAGGCTTGAAGTTGAACGATGAAGATTTGAAAAAGGTCACTCAGCGCGTTATTGAACTGGGCGACAGAAAAGAAACTGTTACCAAAGAGGATCTTCCTTATATTATTTCTGATGTGCTTGATAGTAGCATGTATGAGGAGAAGGTTAAGGTTGATTCTTATGTCTTAACTCATTCTAAAGGATTACGTCCTTCTGCTACCCTATCCATCTGCATTGATGGAAAGGTTTACGAAGAGCATGCTCAAGGCGACGGCCAGTTCGATGCTTTCATGAAGGCTCTCGGCAAAGTATATGCTAAAAAGAATCTAAAACTGCCTAAGCTGATTGACTACACAGTTCGCATTGCTCCAGGAAGTTCTTCCGACGCTTTATGCGAAACGGTTATAACCTGGGAAACAGAAAACAAAACGTTTAAAACCCGGGGGCTGGATTCTGACCAAACGGTTTGTGCGATTAAGGCGACTCAGAAGATGCTGAACATAATTTAATCTATGATGACGGATTGAAAATTAAATAAATATTAAACCTCTAAGGCTCAAAAACCTTAGAGGTTTTTTGTTGACTGATTCATTTCTTATAACTTTGCGCCATTTTGTTACTTATACTACGAGATAGCACAATCGAAACAATAAAAATCATACATATAAATAATACCTTAATCTCTTATAATGAGCCCAGGGTATAGGCTAAATAACAACAAACAATATGAAATTAAACATTGCTCTTTTAGCAGGAGACGGAATAGGCCCTGAAGTAGTAGATCAGGCAGTAAAAGTAGTAGACGCAGTTGCTACCAAGTTTAACCATGAAGTTAGCTGGACTTCTGCTTTAACCGGCGCTGCTGCTATTGATGCAGTTGGAGAACCTTACCCAGATTCAACTCATGAAGTTTGTTTAGCTGCTGACGCGGTTTTATTCGGTGCAATTGGGCACCCAAAATACGACAATGACCCTAAAGCTACCGTTCGTCCAGAACAAGGCTTGTTGAAAATGCGTAAGAAATTAGGTTTGTTCGCAAACGTTCGCCCTACTTTCACATTCCCTTCTTTAATCGATAATTCTCCTCTAAAAAGAGAAAGAATTGAAGGAACTGATTTAATCATTTTACGTGAATTAACAGGAGGTATCTACTTTGGTGAAAGAGGAAGAAAAGACGATGGTAATACAGCTTTCGATACTTGTACTTATACAAGAGAAGAAATTGAGCGTTTAGCTCGTTTAGGATTTGAATTGGCTTTAACTCGTGGCAAAAAATTATGCTGTGTAGATAAAGCTAACGTATTGGAAAGCTCTCGCTTATGGAGAGAAACAGTTCAAAACTTGGAAAAAGAATACCCTGAAGTACAAGTTAGCTACGAATTCGTAGACGCTGTTGCAATGCGTTTGGTTCAATGGCCAAGTTCTTACGACGTGATTATTACAGAA
>CBIHNR010000085.1:0-23173 GCA_966211215.1 uncultured Pedobacter sp. | reverse complement strand
CAGAAAACCCGACAATGCACCTCCCTCATACACAGGCCCGCTTATAAGTTAATTTCCACCCAGGCACTTCGCAAGGCACCGCCTCCGAATCAGGTTTTCTGCCTATTTCAAATGCCCCTCCTGCAAATCGCCTAAATACAAACTTGTGTACACACAGTAGCCTTGGGAAAAGGGTACTGAAAGGAGCTCAATGAGACCTTTTAGAAAAACCTGTAAAGTCCTTTCAGGACAATTAGGAATTACATGAGAAAACAGAATGCCCATGCATTCCCTAACTTAAATACAGGGGCAGAGGATCTCGTTTAAGGGTTTGAGTTGTGCCCGATTTATGAGCAGTTCCCTCTCACTCAGCACTAAAGTAGTTAAAAAGAAGAAAAGGGACGAGATTCACAAAGCCGGGGCATAATTTAAACCCGGTGTACAAAACCTTCGGTAGTTTTTCCAATCACCTACCCTTTCAGTGCTTAAATTAGCAGAACCAAAATAAGGTACTATTTGTTGCAGATGTTCTTTATTCGCTTTGGAGTGAATTGTTCCACGCCAACCCAAATTTCGCCACCGCATAGTCTTTCAATCCTGAAGTTTCTACTTCATATCTATTCCGGTAGTTAATGTTTTCAAATATCTCTAATATTCCCTCCCGTGTTTTTATTTTTTCTATCAAAATCTTAGAATCGATAAATGAAGTTAGTGAATGGAATTTGCTAGCATTGATACCGTAGACGTTGCAGTGATTACTATACCTATAAAGCGACTGATTCTCCTGAAGTATTAGTGCTACTAGAAAAGAACCTCAACTCAAATTGTATGTCCTTGTCAATAAAGGCGAGTGCGGGTTTAGAACGCAAGTAACGCCCCCCTTTGAAGAGTAATGCTTTCCAAGTTCATGACAAACAGCAAGAAAGATTTTCTTACATTCAGTCTGCGCGTCATGATGAATTAATATCTCGTTTCTGTCCAGTTCAATTTTGGCGATTAATGCTCTTGAGTCGTCGATGAGTTTGCAGTTTTTTTATATTAGCCGCTAACTAAAATTTGAACAAAGCCTCCTTCGTCGGCAGTGCTAGATTGCATCGCTATTTAGACGCATCAAATTGAGCTAAACTAACGCAGCATAGGCTGAGCCTTGAACCACGCCTTTGCTTTCCAGCCTTTTATCTATATAGGTTTGAATCTGAGATTTCTTCATTCCCCAATTCGGAGCAATTAGTAAATCGTAGTCCGCAAGGCCGAATAAACGTTGCAAAACGAGGTCAGGGCGAAGTAAAGGAATAAACTCGGCAAGAAAATCGGTGTATTCCTCAATGGAGAATACCTTAAATGGATTTCTTTTATATTGAACGCCCATAATTGAGCCTTCAACTATATGCAAATGATGAAGCTTTACAAATTTGATTTGTGGAAAGCGATTAATTTCATCGGCATATTTCAACATCATCTCTTTAGTTTCCCAAGGGAAACCAAAAATTGTATGCACACAAACGTCTAATGGAGAGTTCTGAACAAGATTTAGCGCTGTTTCCAACTCTTCGTGGGTACATCCTCTGTTAATTTGTGATAGTGTGTCATTGTATATCGACTCCATTCCCATCTCCAAGTCAACATCGAGCCCCTGGCGAGAGTAACTTTCAAGCAAAGCGATTTTCTCTGCATCAATACAGTCCGGGCGGGTGCCAACAGACAGGCCAACCACATTTTCAGGTGCAATGCTTAGCGCTTCATCGTACATCATTTTTAAATAATGTGCAGGCGCGTAGGTATTTGTATTGGGCTGGAAGTAAATAATAAATTTTTCGGCTGCATAGCCTTTTATCGCCCGCTCCATCCCTTTTTCAATCTGTTCGCGAATAACGGGCGTCTTACGGGAAAGCTCCGGAGTGAATGAATCTACATTGCAATAAGAACAGCCTCCGTAACCTTTACTTCCATCACGGTTTGGACAAGTAAATCCTCCATCAACAATAATCTTAAACACACGCTTACCATCATATTTCTTTTTTAAATATGCCCCGTAATGATTATAACTTCTATGCCCGTAGTCTACCGGAGTTGCCATCTTCTTTGAATTTCGGTTTAAAAGAAAGAATGAGCGTTAATAATCCTCTATTATTGAACGTAAATAGGAATTTTTGCCGATATCTTTTTACTTTTAAATCGTTTGCAAAGATAACATTATGGCTCGGTAAAAATTAAAACGGATTTAGATGCTGCGTATTTATTACAAAAAAGACCGTAGGCTGGCAAAAGAGACTGATCTGGAGGAACTTAGAGATATCCCGATGGAAAGTATGATATGGGTCGACCTTCAAAATCCAACTCCAAAGGAAAAAGCAACAATTGAGGCCTATTTTGATATAAAATACTCCTCTGAAGAAGAGTCGCAGGAGATTGAAAGTTCATCGCGTTTTAGTGAAGTAGAGGATGAGCTAATCATCAACTCAAACTTTTTGTCAATACGCGAAAAAGGATTTGAGTATTGCCCGGTATCGATAATCGTAGAAAAAGGAATTTTATTTACATACCGGGATGACGATCTAAAAACCTTCGGAGAATCGGTAAAGAAGATAAAAGCGAGCCCTGCATCCTATACGAATGGATTTCAGATTTTCTTAACTATTCTGGAAACATCGATTGACCAGGACGCAGATCTGATCGAGGGTTTGGCAAAACGCATAGCCGAACTAAACCAGCAGCTTACACTCCGCAAAAAACGCTCGGACGAAGAGATACTGATTCAGATTTCTTCTTTTCAGAATGAGACCATGTCTCTACGAGAGAATATCATAGATAAGCAGCGACTGATTTCCGCCCTAATGAAAAGTTCCATTTTTCCTGAGGAATATATGGGCGTACTAAGAATCATGATCAAGGACATTAGCTCCTTATTAGAACATAATAAGTTTGCTTTTGAAAGGCTGGAATACCTACAGGACACTTTTATGGGATTTGTAAATATCGAACAAAACCATATCATCAAAATCTTCACTGTGGCAACGGTTGCATTTATGCCTCCTACTCTTATTGCAAGCATTTATGGCATGAATTATAAAGTCATGCCTGAGTTGGAATGGCAATACGGCTATCTTTTTGCTATCTTATTAATGATATTATCTTCTGCCGGCACACTGATCTATTTTAAGAAGAAGAACTGGTTATAGCGGAAGAGGTTAGCGATTAGTGAATCACTTAAAAAGATTATGACAAAAGAAGAAGTTTTAAATTTTTTACGGGGACACAGCAGCAAAACCTTTCAAAATATCTTTGACAATCATGGTGCTGCCGGAAGTTCTTTTGGGGTAAAGATTGAATATCTCAAACAGCTTCAAAAGAAAATTAAAAAGAACCATCACCTTTCCGTGCAGCTTTTTGAAACCGGTATTTCAGATGCGATGTATCTTGCCGGACTCATAGCAGATGAAACCCAAATAAGCAAAGCGGAGATTCAGCATTGGGCAGAAACCGCCCCCTGGCCCATGATTAGTGAATACACCGTGCCCTGGATTGCCGCCGAAAGCCCTTACGGCTGGGAGCTTGCGTTAGACTGGATAAAATCTGATAAGGAAAATATTGCAAGTGCAGGATGGGCAACCCTTTCGAACCTGGTGGCTTTGGTTCCTGATGAAAAGCTCGACAAAAAGTTATTGAGAAATCTTTTAAATGAGATTCCGGGTAGCATACATCAATCGTCCAACAGAGCAAGGTATACTATGAATGGCTTTGTGATTTCGGTTGGAGGCTATGTATCCGATTTAACTGAAAAAGCCAAATCTATCGCTGAAGAAGTTGGGAAAGTTAAGGTTGACATGGGAAAAACAGCCTGCAAAGTGCCTGATGCTATCCCTTATATTGACAAAATGCTTTCCCGAGGTGTAAAGAAGAAAAAGTCGGTTCGGTGTTAAATTGAAAATCAAATACTTCGCAAGCCTGTTTACAAAATAAAACACCATGATAAACTGGCATATCGGCTGTTCCGGATTTCACTATAAACATTGGAAAGGAAGTTTTTATCCAGAAGATTTAGCGCAAAGTAAATGGCTCGATTATTACTGTCGCTACTTTAGCACCCTTGAATTAAATGTTACCTTCTACCGCTTCCCAAGGTTATCATTTTTGCAAACCTGGCATAAAAAAACGCCCGACAATTTCCGTTTTGCTGTTAAAGCACCCAGGCTTATCACCCATTTTAAACAGTTTAATAACGCAACTGAACAACTTTCAGATTTTTATAACACCGTTAGAGATGGTTTGGAGCAAAAGCTTGGCTGCGTGTTGTTTCAAATGCCTCCCAGGTTTAGTTACAGCGAGGAACGTCTTGAAAAAATCTTGAATAACCTCGACAATTCTTTCCTTAATGTTGTAGAGTTCAGGCATGAAAGCTGGTGGCAGAAAGATATTTATAACCAGCTAAAAAAGAAGAACATCACTTTCTGTGGGATGAGCCATCCCACGTTACCTAAAGATATTGTGGCTAATGCACCGTTGTTTTATTATCGCCTCCATGGAGAAGGCCAACTTTATGCTTCGAATTATGAAAACAGCCAACTACAACAAATTATAAGCGACATAAAAAAACATCACCAGATTGAAGAAGCATTTATTTTCTTTAACAATGATGTTAACACTTATGCAGTTTACAATGCGCAGGAAATGCAAAAAATGATTTAGGCTTTCCAATAATCAAGCAAAGGGCCTTCATTACCAAAAACGGGGTCAGTTTTAGGAAGCGGCACTGCAGCAATATTTTCTAAAACCCAGGGGCGCTCTTCAGGCTTTCCATAATTTATATCGTACTCCCGGCCATCTGCATAAGCTCCAATACAAAGAAAATCCTTACTTGATTTTAAGTTTTTATGAGAAACACCTGCCGGGATAATAACAATATCGCCCCTTATAAGCTCAACGCAAGTACCTTCCGGACCACCAAGCTGAACATCGGCCATACCACAAAATATGCCTAAAACTTCGTGAGTAGTGCTATGGTAATGATGGTAATCATATATGCCGTTCTTCCAAGCGTTTGTCCAATTATGCTTCTTGAATAGCTCAATCACACAATCAGCCTCATCATCGGGGTGTAGCCTCAAAGCGCCTTTATAAACTAATGCCGGAAGTTTTGCATTATTGGGAAACTTGCCATCGTCATCAAAAATATGGTGAGCCAGGTGGCCGTGAAGTATTTCAGATATGCTGTTCATAGTTGTACGATTGATATACTAACAACCATTTTGCATTTCTGATTGGAAAAAATTGATTATGACATTTTATTCCGTTTTATTAAATATGAATGCAGTATTTGATAAAAACCAGCATTAATGTCTGCATCAACAAGGTCAATAGAATATTGGGCGCATTTTAGCTTCAACTCTTTTCTGAATTCGGCAACAGTCTCAGTGTACTTTTCTTTAACCTGGGATGGATGGATTTTTAGTTCTTCACCAGTTTCCATATCCACAAAATGAAAGGGACGGTTTTCAAAACCAAAATCGAGCTCGTGTTTAAAATCTAATACATTGAAAACAATCACTTCATGCTTGTTATGCTTAAGATGCTGCAAGGCTGAAAATATATCGTTTAACCTCTTTTCGTCTGCGCCTGATTCAAACATGTCACTAAAAATAATGACCAAAGACCGTTTGTGAATCAATTCGGCAATTTCATGCAAAGCAGAAGCTACAGAAGTTTTAACGCCACCGCTTTCCTGCTGCATCAATCTTTCCAGTTCGGCAAAGAGATACTTCTGATGTACAGTTGTCGATTTAGTGGGAGTTGATAATTCGAGCTTATTTGAAAAACAACTTAACCCAAAGGCGTCTCTTTGCTTTTTGAACAAATACATTAAAGAAGCCGCAGAGTAAATCGAAAAAATTAACTTATTAAATTCCTTTTTAGGATAGTACATCGAAGATGAAATATCTAATACCAATTGGCACCGCAGATTAGTTTCTTCTTCAAAACGCTTCACAAACAATTTGTCAGTTCGCCCATAGAGTTTCCAATCGATATTTTTAATGGAATCGCCGCTGTTATACAGGCGGTGTTCGGCAAACTCAACCGAAAATCCATGAAATGGGCTTTTATGCAATCCGGTAATAAAACCCTCTACCACCTGTCGGGCAAGCAGTTCAAGGTTTCCGAAATCCTGCAAATCTTTATAGGTGGATAAATCTGGCAGCATAGAGTCTACATTTTGAATTGCGATTTACGATTAAAAATCGAATAGCACCTTTCAATTAACAGAATATCGAGGCAAAAAGTACTTCAAACGGAAAAACCGAGAGGCTATAAACAAAAAAATCCATTCGCTTTTGACGAATGGATTTCTATTTAAATATTATTTGTTATGATAATTGCTTAACTAGTTTGTCGGCAAGAACTGATTTTGGCACTGCTCCAATTTGTTTATCAACGATCTCTCCATTTTTGAAGAATAACAAAGCAGGAATATTACGGATACCAAACTTCATTGATACGCCTGGATTGTGGTCTACATTCACTTTTCCCACAACAGCCTTTCCTTCATATTCTTTAGAAAGTTCTTCTACAACCGGGCCAACCATACGGCACGGACCGCACCATTCTGCCCAAAAATCGATAAGAACCGGTTTATCTGATTTCAGCACTACTTCGTCGAAGTTTGCATCTGTAATTTCTAAAGCCATAATTATATTTATTAATTGTATTTCAAATCTACTAATACAATAATCTTACCACAAATTTCGCAAGACAATCTGACAGGGAAATGATTTTAAAGTTTAAAATCATTCTCCATAATGAAATCTGCATTGTAAAATCGAACACTTCTGGTCCTTCCCTTTTGCACCAGATACCTGATAAACAAGCCTATGTTCTCCTGTGATTCTCCTGGACCAAAAGCCCTGTAATCCATGCCGTAATGGCTCCGGTTTGCCTAAACCTTTAAAAGGTGTTTGCTTTATGGACTTAATCAGGTGCCGAATCTTTTCTACAACTTCAGGATCGTTTTCTAACCAATACTCAAAATCTTCCCAACCATTTGGTGTGAATTCTGTATTCATCTGCGAACCCTATTTTGATTCATCAAATGTATAAGAAATTGTTTTTCCCTCCTGAAGTTGGTGAATTGATTCGTCAAGACGTTTCCTGTTAGCTGTAGTAGATAACAAATGCCCTGTTTCAATTAATGAATTGTACTCCTTAATTGAAATAATAACCACTGCATCTTCTTCATTATTATTTCTCGGAACAACAATAACGTCTTGAGTATTACTTACTAAGTCAAAGTAAGCTTTCATTTTATTTCTTAAGGAAGAAATTGTAATTGCTTTCATCTTGTACGAATTGAAGTACACACAAATGTACAAATCCTATCACAATCATCCTAATTCAACTTATACGTTACATTATTCAACTTGTGCAAATTCTCCAAAAACTCATTACTAGGAAAGATCTTATAACTTTTGGAAGGCATTTCTATTGCAATTGTCTCTTCCTTAATTCTATCGAATACGGTAAACTTTAGCTGGCAATTTCTACTTGGGTTCTGCTCCGCGTTGATTCTGAACATCTCATCCAATTCATCAATTAATTTACTTGACAGCTCTTGTAAAGGCAACTGAATGGTTAAGCTTTTCGACATCTTGTCTCTTAAATCAGATAGAAGGGTTATTGACGTAATCTTAAATTCCCAGTTATCTTTTTGCCTGAAACGCTCTGAAACAGTACCGCGTATCTGCAGGAAATAACCGTCCGTAAAGAACTGCTTCAATTTAACATAATCTTCGCCGAATAAAACCACTTCGAACGATTCGCTATAATCCTCAAACATCATAGCCCCAAATGGCTTACCCATTTTGGTGGTTCGATGCTGGGCACTGCCAACCAGGCCTCCTATTACAAGTTCCCGGTTCTTTATTTTATTAAATTCCTCCGCATCGGCATCTGCCAATTCGCCACCTTTGGCTTTATTAATCAAGGATAAATGCCTAACCTGGTGAGAACAGAAATGGTCCATCTCGAACTTGTAGTTATCGAGGGGATGCCCGGTAAGGTAAATACCGATCATATCCTTTTCGTATTTAAGTTTCTCGATCAATCCCCATTCTGGACACTCAGGCAGTTGAGGTTCCGCAATATGAGCATCAGAGGTACCTCCAAACAAAGAAGCCTGGGAAGTATTCAAACTGTTTTGATAGTCGCCATTGTATTTGATCAAACGCTCAATACCGTTCAAAGTGGCGCCATCGGGCTTATGGAAAAATTGTGCCCGATGAAAACCAAAACAGTCAAAAGCCCCGCTATAAATCAGGTTCTCATAAACCTTTTTATTTACAGTACGAGAGTTTATACGCTTTGCAAAATCAGTTATATCAGCATAAGGCCCATTTAACCTTCGTTCTTCAATAATACTTTCAACCGCTTTCTCTCCAACTCCTTTAATTCCAGACATACCGAATCGGATTTCTCCCTTCTTATTAACGCCAAAGCTTAATTGGGACTCGTTGATATCCGGGCCAAGTACAGCGATTCCCATCTTACGGCATTCTTCCATAAAAAAAGAAATCTTCTCGATATTGCCCTGGTTATTCAATACCGCTGCCATGTATTCTGGCGGATAATGGGCTTTTAAAAATGCGGTTTGATATGCCACAAAAGCATAGCAGGTGGAGTGCGATTTGTTGAAAGCGTAGGATGCAAAGGCTTCCCAGTCGGTCCAAACCTTTTCTAGCACTTTACCATCATGCCCCTTGAGCTTCGCATTTTCAATAAACTGCGGCTTAAGCTTATCCAGGGTTTTCCGGTCTTTCTTACCCATCGCCTTACGCAAAACGTCGGCATCACCTTTGGTAAAGCTTGCTAACTTTTGCGATAAAAGCATCACCTGCTCCTGGTATACCGTAATTCCGTAAGTATCGGCAAGGTACTCCTCCATATCGGCAAGGTCATAACTCACCGTTTCCCGGCCGTGCTTACGGGCAATAAAGTTCGGTATGTACTCTATCGGGCCCGGGCGGTACAAGGCGTTCATGGCAATTAAATCTTCAAACTTATCCGGCTTTAACTCGCGGAGATACATCTGCATACCATCACTTTCAAACTGGAAAGTACCGTTGGTATCGCCACGTTGATAAAGCTCAAAAGTCCTTTCGTCGGTTAATGGAATATAGTCGATGTCAATATCAACGCCATGGTTCTGCTTAATTAACCTTAGGGCATCTTTAATGATGGTAAGGGTTTTTAAGCCCAAAAAGTCCATCTTAATTACGCCCGCATCTTCAATCACACGCCCGTCGAACTGGGTTACCAACAGGTCAGAATCTTTAGCGGTAGAAACCGGGATGATATTCGTTAAATCCTCTGGAGCAATGATGATACCAGCAGCGTGAATACCTGTATTACGTATTGAGCCTTCCAGCTTTCCGGCCTCCTGTAGAACTTTCGCCCTTAAGTCATTCCCTCTCAGAATTTCATTCAGTTCTGGAACCTGCTCAAAAGCATCTTTAAGGGTTATTCCCAAAGTATCGGGAACAAGCTTTTTAAGGGCAGCAACCTCAGGCAGAGGCACATCCAATACACGGGCAACGTCCTGAATACTGGTCCGGGCAGCCATGGAACCATAAGTAATGATCTGCGCTACCTGATTTTTACCATATTTATCAACCACGTAATCAATTACCTTCTGGCGGCCCTCATCGTCAAAGTCGGTATCAATATCGGGCATTGACTTCCTGTCGGGATTCAGGAAACGCTCAAACAGGAGATTATATTTAATCGGATCGATGTTGGTGATTCCGATACAATAAGCTACGGCAGAACCCGCCGCAGAACCCCGGCCTGGGCCTACGAAAACCCCCAGGTCACGCCCAGCCATGATAAAGTCGGATACGATAAGGAAGTATCCGGCAAAACCCATAATTTTTATGGTGTTAAGTTCGAAGTCCAGGCGCTCCTGGATATCAGGAGTAATCTCCTGGTAGCGCTGCCTGGCCCCCGTCATAGTTAAGTGGCGTAAAAATTCCCATTGGTTCAAAACATCATCAGCGTGAATTCTAAACTCTGGAGGAATCGGGAAATTAGGAAGCATGATATCACGCTTCAGCTTAAGGTGTTCTACCTTATCAACAATTTCGTTGGTATTATCCAAAGATTCTGGCAAATCATGAAATAGCTGAGCCATCTCTGCCTGAGTCTTAAAATAAAACTGGTCATTAGGGAAACCAAAACGATAGCCTTTACCACCTTCATCATCGGTAGCAATAGGCGTACTTTGCATATCGCCGGTGTTTACGCAAAGCAAAATATCATGGGCATTCGCATCCTGCTGATCCACATAATGTGAATCATTAGAGCAAATTATCTTAACATTATATTTTTTAGCAAACTTTAAAAGAACATGATTGATGGTAGTTTGCTCGGGTATATCATGCCTTTGGAGCTCGATATAGTAATCTTCACCAAACAAATCCAGCCACCATTTAAATTCAATTTCTGCTTCTTCTTCGCCTTTTTTTAAGATTGCCTGAGGCACAGATGCACCAATGCAGCAAGTAGTAGCTATTAAGCCTTCGTGATACTTAAGAATGAGCTCTTTATCAATACGCGGCCACTTACTGTAAAGACCTTCCATATATCCATAAGAACACAGCTTTACCAGGTTTTGGTAACCTTTGGGATTTTTTGCCAGAAAAAGCTGATGGCAGCGAACGTCTCTGTTTTCTTTAGTAAACTGCTTTTTATGCCGGTCTTCTACTACATAAAATTCGCAACCAACAATGGGCTTTACGTTGTGCTTTGCCGCCTCGGCTACAAACTTAAAAACGCCAAACATATTACCATGGTCGGTAATTGCCAGCGCCTTCATTCCATCGGCTG
The DNA here is from genome assembly GCA_966211215.1 of uncultured Pedobacter sp. GTDB lineage: Bacteria > Bacteroidota > Bacteroidia > Sphingobacteriales > Sphingobacteriaceae > Desertivirga. Next base: position 12,325 of record CBIHNR010000085.1, on the reverse strand, counting down.
CAGCTTTTTTGTAAAGTTTAGAAATATCTGCTGCCCCATCAAGCAGCGAAAATTGAGTATGTACATGTAAATGAGAAAATTCCGGCATCCCTTATCGTTCAAAAAGACAGTTCCGAAATTAAGGAAAATATGCCTAGCGGGGGGAATATATTTTAAGAAAATATGCCTTGTATCACCCAGATTTCGGCTTAAAAAACATATCAACACTCCTTACAAATAACAATCTTTTTTCGTAAATTAAATGCAATCAAACTACCAAAATTTAGCAGTCGGACTTAATAAACTATCCTAAATAAAAACCTAAGGAGGTAAATTATGAACGAACAAGCTAATATCCAATTAGTAAAAAAAGCCTATTCCTGTTTTAAAACCGGCGATATTAAAGCCTTACTTGGCTTAATGTCCAGAGACGTACAATGGGAACTACCTGCAATAGAAAATGTACCATTTTCGGGCAAAAGACAAGGGGTCACCGGTGTTGGAGACTTCTTTGACAAGCTTGCGGAAGCACAAGATGTCGTTGAATTTAACACCAACGAATTTATTTGCCAGGGAAACAAGGTGGTTACATTAGGCAATTACAAATGGCATGTGAAAGAAACAGGATTGCCTTTTAACGGCGATTTCGCGCACGTATTTACTGTAGAAAATGACAAGATAGTTTCATTTCATGAATACATGGATACTGCAGCCGCTGCCACTGCATTTTCAAAAGAACTTGCACACCATTAAAGCCTGTCAGCATGCTTTAGCTTATCTGTGGCTGTTTGTTCAGCCACAGATAAAAATTGGCTGTACCATTTGCCGGAATCTTTTACAATTCTCCTTTGCGATTCAAAATCTACATAAATAAGCCCGAAACGGGGATGGTAGCCTTCCGCCCATTCAAAATTATCTGTCAGCGTCCACACAAAATACCCTTCCACCTTACATCCTTCGTTTTTTGCTCTCAATACTTGTGCAATGTGTTCCCGAAGGTATTTAACGCGCTCTACATCTTTTACTTCTCCATGAGTTACCACATCTGGAAATGCCGCTCCATTCTCAGTAATAATGATTTTCTTTATTTGCGGATAAGCATCGAATTTCTTGATGATGTTATAGATTGCCTGAGGATAGACCTCCCAACCCATAGTAGTTAAAGGAACTTTTCTCTTCTCTGCCTTTACCAGGCTTGCGCCTATATAAGGGGTAAAAAAAGATGATTTAACAATCTCCCGGGTATAATTCTGTAAACCGATAAAATCGAAATCAAAAGCCAGCCTACTTTCATCACCGGGTTTTATGTATTTCTCTAACTTGCGCAGAACGCGCAAATCATCTGATGGGTAACCCAAGCCTAAAATGGGTTCAATAAACATTCTGTTTAACAGGGCATCTGCACGTTTAGCAGCTGCAAGGTCGCGTTCGCTTTGCGAGTATGGCTCTACATGTGAACAGGAGAACGTTGTACCTATTTCGGCATTGGGCAATAGGGTTCTTAAAACTCTTCCACCTTCGCCCATGCATAGCGTTGCATGATGTATCGCTGGCAGAAAGTTTCCCATGCCTCTTCTGCCAGGTGCGTGGATTCCCAAAAAATAGCCACCTCCGGTGAAAACTGCCGGCTCATTCATTACCATCCAATGCTTTACCCTGTCGCCAAATTGCTTAGCGCACAGTTCTGAGAAATCCGAAAACCAGCCTACGATATCCCGATTCGTCCATCCGCCTTTTTGCTCTAAAGCATGTGGCAAATCCCAATGATATAAAGTAAGCCAGGGGTTAATATCATTCTCCAGGCAAAAATCAATCACCCGATTATAATAATCTATGCCCGACTGATTTATTGCACCTCGCCCGGATGGCATTACCCGTGACCAACTTATCGAAAATCGAAAATCAGGAATATTCAGTTGTTTTATGAGCTCAATATCACCTTTAAAGCAATTGTAGAAATTGCAGGCAATATTGCCATGATGCCGGCTTTTTATCTTACCCCTTCGCGAGGTAAAGACATCCCAAATGGAAAGCCCTTTGCCATCAATATCAAATGCGCCTTCAATCTGGTAAGCTGCTGTTGAAACTCCCCAGCGAAAATCATCGCCAAACTGTTTTCTGCTTAAGTTCCCGGTTAGTATTTCTTCCATTAAGGCATTAACACTCTAATTCCCTGCCAATATCGCTAAAGAAATTAATACTAATGGCGGAAAGACGATTGCATGGCTTTTAAAAACAGCCATTCTTTAAAAGAAACCAAAATCTGAAATAAGCTGAATTTCATGGCAATACATTTTAAATCAATGCAATTTGCCTATTTAATGTTCCTTAAAAATGCAGCTAGAGTTACATTTATATTGAATCTGAATAGATTTTTGGGCCGGAAATGATGCAACCATTAGCAAATATCTCCAAGCCGAAAACAGAACCAATTGTATCTCAAAAAAATCAATTTCTTAAGACAACTCTTCAAAAACTTCTTCCAGATTCAGAACAAAGCCCGGGAGAACTGGGGTTTCAACTAAATCGCCAATAGTTAGGAGCCGGGATGCGAAAAACTTACCATCTTCAGAAAGCTCATATTTTAAGAATGTTTTTTCTGTGGGATGAATGATCCAATACTCTTTAACCGCGGCCTCCTCATAAATTTCGTATTTACTCTGAAGTTCCTTGCGGTTATTCCCGGGAGATAAAATTTCAACAACAATATCTGGTGCGCCAATACATCCTTTGTCGTCCAATTTAGTAGAGTCGCAGATCACGCAAATGTCTGGCTGTAAAACAGTGATGATATCCTGGTCATCTTTTGATTTCCTGGGGATTCTGACATCAAACGGAGCAGCATATACTTTACACGGTTTCCTTTTCAGATACACGGCGAGCTCTCTTGTAACTATCAACGAAAGCTCCTGATGAGATCTCGATGGCGCGGGACTCATTTTAAAAACTTTGCCCCTAATCAGCTCAAGCCGCTCCTCAATATCCCACTTAAGATAATCGGCATAAGAATATGTCTTAGATAAATCAAGGTCAGACAGCTGCATAAAATCTGTTTTTATTGAAAATAATAAAAATCCGAAGATATCATTAAGAAAACATCCTACTCCATCGTCCTTAGCTGAAATAGCAGAACGAAAACAGATTGCAAGCTGTCGTGGCTTAATGGGCCTGCTTCAACAACCTCAGCTTAAAGCTTATTCCTTACTTATCCTTATTTACAAAATAGGCAATAATAACGGCGAAAATGACAAGGGCGGCAATTACCCCGATACCGATGTTTCGTGATCTCTTATCCTTCCATACTATAGAAAGAATAAAACCGATTAAAGGGATGACGAAAACCAAGCCGAAAATTATAGTGCCAAAACTCATGGAAAAATCAAATTTAAAACGTAGAAAAAACAAGCCCTTAAAAGCTCATCCGGGCTAAAGGAGCTACATCCTGCCCCACAAAATCTTTATTCAGATATTTATGATAACCGGCAATGGCAATCATACCAGCATTGTCTGTACAGTATTGAAAAGCCGGAATAAATACACGCCATCCTTGTTTTTCAGCCATCGCCTGCAACGCATTGCGCAAACCAGAATTTGCCGAAACACCGCCAGCTATAGCAATGTCTTTTATATTGTTTTCGCGGGCTGCCTTTTTTACTTTGTTCAGCAAAATAGTTACAATACGGTTTTGAACTGATGCACAAACATCTGCCATATTTTTCTGAAGGAATTCAGGATCTTCTTTCTTCTTATCTCTTACAAAATAAAGAATGGATGTTTTCAAACCGCTAAAGCTGAAGTCTAAGCCCGGAATTTGAGGCTCTGGAAATTGATAGGCATCAGGATTACCTTCCTTTGCATATTTATCAATTAAAGGGCCGCCGGGGTAAGGCAAGTCCAGGATTTTGGCAGTTTTATCGAATGCTTCGCCGGCAGCATCGTCCAGGGTCTGGCCGATTATCTCCATATCGAAGTAATCTTTTACTAAAACAATTTGTGTATGCCCGCCCGAAACGGTTAAACACATAAAAGGAAAGGAAGGCTTATTCTCGTCGATAAAATGCGCCAGAATATGCGCCTGCATATGATTTACTTCTATCAAAGGGATATTGCGGGCAAGGGCAAATGCCTTGGCAAAAGAAGTGCCTACCAATAATGCACCTAACAAGCCTGGGCCTCGCGTAAAAGCTACGGCATCAATGTCTTTTTTGCTTACTTTTGCTGTAGAAATAGCATCCTCAACCACGGGAATTATGTGCTGCTGATGTGCACGGGATGCTAGTTCGGGCACTACTCCACCATATTTTTGGTGAACCGCCTGTGTTGCTATAATATTCGACAACATTTTACCGTCTTTACATATAGCAGCTGAAGTTTCATCACACGAAGATTCGATAGCGAGAATTGTTGCCAAACCTGATAGAATTTATTTTGTTTTATTTTAAAACACAAAACTATTAAAAAAGTACTTAAAATAACTCTTTGGACTTTAGCGGCAATCATTATGTTGTTTGCCGCTTTTGTATTTTCATTGCAGTTAAAGCCGGTACAAACCTTCGTTGCTAAAAAAACAGCTCAATATTTATCTAAGGAACTAAATACCGTTATTGAAGTAAAGAGCCTTTATATTAAGCCATTTAAGTCGGTGGTTCTTCAGGGCCTGTATGTTCAGGACCTGGATAAAGACACACTTCTTTATTCACCTAATTTTACAGTTGACTTAAATGTGCTTTCAATTGAAAGAAAAAGGATTGGCATTTCAACACTCCAGTTAGATAGTGGCCAGTTTTATTTTAAGAGCTATAAAGGCGGAGGTAACAACCTTAAGTTCATCATTGATTACTTTACGCCGAAAACGCCAGGCCCCAGGATTAAGAAAAAGCCATACGACATTACGGTAGACAAAATTGTACTGAATAACCTGGCATTTAAATACCGCAATTTTAGCCGGGACAATGCTTTAAAGCGAATCAATTTTGACGATATCGACTTAAGTGGGCTAAGCACTACTATTCTTGGGATTGACACCAAAAACCACTACTTCGACGCACAGGTTAACGATCTGACTTTTAAAGAGAAAAGTGGATTTAAATTAAAAAACCTCACCACGAAAGCAACTATCGACAGTAACCGAATGGAGTTTAAACAACTCTTGCTGGAAACTCCCAATTCGCGCATAAGCAATTATCTTTTGATGAAGTATGATAGGTTTTCGGATTTTAAACGATTTGTGAGCAAGGTTTATGTTACCGCCAACTTAAAGGAATCCAAAGTTCATACGAGAGACATATCTTTTTTTGCAGATGCTACCCAAAAAATGAACCTGCGGGCAACCTTACGAGGGCGCCTCAGTGGCTATGTGAATAATATTAAAGCACGAAATCTCTTTGTAAAAGCCGGGCAAGCCACCTATGTAAAAGGGAATTTTGACGTTAAAGGGCTACCATCTATAAATAAAACCTACTTAAACCTTCGCTTTTATCAACTGCATAGCAATAAAAAGGATGTTGAATATTTGGCAAAAGCCTTAACGGGTAAAGCTCAAGAAATCCCTCCTATTGCTCAAAAGTTTGGCAACATTAGTTTTAAAGGCTCGTTCACAGGCCTTGTTAAAAATTTCAGTGCCAAGGGTGAGCTTAAAACAGGGCTCGGGCGCCTTGTTTCCGATTTAAGGATGAATTTAAACGGGACACCAACGTATTCTGGTATTGTAAAGGCTTATGATTTCAACCTTAAAGAGTTATTAGACAGAGATGACCTGGGCAGAACTACCCTGGTAGCAAACATTAAAGGCAGCGGATTTAAGGTTAAACAGTTAACTGAGAACATACAGGCATCCGCAGCCTATTTTGATTATAAGGGATACAGATATTCAAACATTAACGTCAACGGCTCCTACAATAAAAATTTGTTCGAAGGCAAAATCAATATAGCCGACCGTAACATCACACTGGATTTTAACGGGGGCATTAACCTAAGCAAACAGTTGCCTGAATATAATTTTGTGGCCACCTTAAGAAATACCAACTTTCATAAATTGGGATTCTCAAAGGACACGGTATTGGTAAATGCAGATTTCAGGACCAATTTCACAGGTAATAATATAAATACTATTCAGGGGAACTTCGAGATCAATCGGATACGCCTTTCAAAACCTAACAATTCCTTTGTTGTCGACTCTATCTATCTTACTGCAAGCGGCACCGGTACTGCTCGTTCGTTAACTATTAAATCGGATATTTTAGATGCTAGTCTGCTCGGTAAATATGACTTAACAACACTCTCCTCTTACTTTAAATCTGTTGTAAACAAATACGTTCCATCATTAAAGCTTAAGGTAAAACCATTTGCTGCGCAGGATTTTGAGTTTAACCTAAAATTGAAGTACTTCGAGCCTGTGGCTTTGTTTTTTTTGCCGGGCTTAAAAATACCGGAAGGAGCAGTGTTGAATGGCAGATTCATTTCTGCGGAGAATACCGCTACATTGAACGGATCAAGCCCTTTGATTGAATACAAAGACATTAAGGTTAACAATCTCATTCTGGATGAATCTACAACAGAAACGGCTCTGAACATTTTTCTTACTGCAGACAGAATTGACTTAACTAAAAAGCTTTATATCCAAAATATCAATATCGCCAACATTCTGCAAAGGGACAGCCTTGCGCTCAATGTTAAGCTTTCTGACAAAGACGCGATAAACCAACTTGACTTAAACGGCCTGGTTGAGTTTGCTACAGATACGGCGGCAAGGCTGTCTTTACTACCCTCGGACGTGGTTATAAACCGCGAAACATGGCGCATTCAGGATAAGGTTCGCCTCAAATTTGGCGAAGGGAAAATATATATCGAGAATTTTGAGCTGTTCAGAAATGACCAGCTTTTGACAGTGGACGGCATTATATCGCAAGACCCTAAGGATGTTCTTAATGCCAACTTCAAAAAATTCAAAGTCGCCACGTTAAATCCCTTAACAGCCAGCGCCGGCATAAACCTGTCGGGCGAGTTGAATGGCAATCTGGCGATTACCTCTGTAACCAAGAAAACCAAGATAGAATCAGATGTTAAGATTGACTCTCTTGGAATGAACAATACCCAAATTGGTGATTTAACAGTAACTGCAAATCTTGACAATGAAACCAAACTGGTGGATGTTGAGATGAACATCATTAAAGACGGAAAAGAAACCTTATTTGCCGGCGGGACTTACAATGCCAACTCTGAAAATAACAAACTGGATATAGACCTGGTAATGAACAACAGTGAGGTGATTATTTTCCAGCCGTTTATCAAAAACCTTGTCTCTAATTTGTCTGGAAAAGTATCTGCGCAACTAAGGTTGACTGGAACTCCATTAAATCCTAAAATCAGGGGAGGTGCAAATCTTATCAATACAGGCTTTACCATTAACTACCTTAAAACGCCTTATAGAATTAATGATGATGTAACAATTGAAAACAGTATCATTAAGCTGGACGACTTGCTGCTAACGGATTATTTTGGCAATAAAGCTACAGCAAATGGAACCGTCGATATGAATAATCCGAAAATCCCGGATATCGATGTAACGATTGATGCCAAACATTTTCTGGCACTTAATACAACAGCGAAAGACAATCCGCTTTATTACGGCACAGCGTTTGGAACGGGCACCTTCAGATTTCGCGGGCCTACTAATAAAATGCGTATCGATATCAATGCAAAAACCGAAGAAGGTACTGTTTTCAATATTCCACTTAATGCTTCGGAACGTGTAGGCAACAGTAGCTTTATCACCTTTGTGGCAAAAGACTCTACAATAAGCGCCCCTAAACCCAATTATTTTAGTGGTTTGGTGATGAATTTCAACTTAAAAGTTGACGAAAGGTCGCAGGTGAATATCATTACCGACCTGGGAAAACTAAACGGGCAGGGCACCGCCGACCTCGCTTTAAGAATCACCAGTGCCGGCGAATTTGAGATGCGGGGCGACTACCTGATTTCGAGTGGAAAATTCGTCTTTACCGCGCAGGATTACTTCAATAAACAATTTGCTATTAGGCAAGGAGGCTCAATCCGGTGGAAAAGAGACCCTACAGACGCCCAGATAAACCTCAAAGCAGTTTATAGTGTACCAAATAGCAACCCACGGGATTTATATACTGCAGCAGGAAGGGAAGCGCGGGAGCAAAGGTCTGTACCAGCAGAAGCAATTATAGATTTGAGCGGCAACCTAACCCAGCCCAATATTGCTTTTGATCTTGATTTCCCTCAGGACGCTTACATTAAAGATGAGTTACAGAGCTATTTAAGCAATTACGATAACAAAAGCATGCAAGTAGTTAGCTTAATAGTAAGGCAGTCATTTACGTCGAACACCGGCCTATCCAATGCCGCCACCCAAACCATCACCAGTGCCGGCTCCGAGCTGGGCTTCAATATTTTGAATTCTATTATTGCCCAATCACTTAACCTTAAAACTGTTGATATCAATTTCCGCTCGTTCAACGATTTCAGGCTTTCTGGCAGTTTCTTCAAAAACAGGCTGGCAATAACAGGAGGCGTTCGTGACACCAGGATAACGTCTAATGATTTGACAGACTTTAATAGCGTATTAAACAGTAACGCCCTATCGAGAGATATTGAAGTTTCTTATCTTATTAAAAAAGATGGAAGCCTAACCGCCCGCGTCTCCAATAAGCCGAACAGCCGGAACGTATTAAGCTTGACTCAAAACCAGGATTACGTTAATGCGGTAGGTTTAGTATACCGAAAGGACTTTGATAACTTTGGAGAGTTTTTAAGGGCACTGATAGGAAGGCAGCGCCAGAATGAAAGAAAGGAACAGAAACCTGCAATACCAGCACCAAATATCCCTACAACACCAACGCCCACAACTATACCCACAACAGTAACAGCGCCTCCCAATAGAGAGGCTAGCCGTTAATTAATTTTCTTTCATTATTGAATGCCCCATCTTGTCGCGTTTAGTTTTAAGATAGAGTTCATTATGCACGTTGGATGATATTTCAATAGGCACACTCTCTACAATTTCAAGATTGTAGCCTACTAAACCTGCACGTTTGGTTGGATTGTTAGACATAAGCCTCATTTTGGTGATACCAAGGCTTCTCAATATCTGCGCACCTATACCATAGTCCCTCTGGTCCATTTTGAAACCAAGCTTTAAATTAGCTTCAACGGTGTCAAAACCATTTTCCTGAAGGTTATAGGCACGCAGTTTATTTATCAGGCCAATACCACGGCCTTCCTGGTTCATATAAATAACAACGCCTTTACCTTCTTTATCGATCATTTCCATTGCCCTGTGTAATTGCGGGCCGCAATCGCAACGGCATGACCCGAAAATATCTCCGGTAATACAAGAGCTATGCACTCGTACTAACACAGGCTCGTTCTCTTCCCAGGTGCCTTTTACAAGCGCTATATGGTGGTCGCCCGTATCAAGCTGCGTGTATGCAACCATTTCAAAATCGCCCCACTCAGTTGGCAATTTTACTGCTACTTCTTTTTTAATTAAAGTTTCTGTACGCAACCTGTAAGCAATAAGGTCTTTTATGGAAATTATTTTAAGATCAAACTTTTCAGCTATTTCGAACAAATCATAAAGGCGGGCCATTTCGCCATCTTCCTTCATAATTTCAACAATAACACCTGCGGGATAAAAGCCTGCCATCTCAGCAAGGTCTGTAGCAGCTTCGGTATGCCCTGCTCTACGCAGCACTCCGCCTTCCTGAGAGCGAAGGGGGAAGATATGCCCAGGGCGGCCTAAATCTTCCGGAGTGGTATTAGGGTCTGTTAAAGCCATAACAGTTCTGGAACGGTCGGATGCAGAAATACCGGTAGTACAGCCATGCCCGATTAAATCTACCGATACGGTGAAGTTGGTTTCGTGTGTAGCCGTATTATTGCCTACCATCAGCTCAAGTTTTAACTCATCGCAGCGCTTAGCGGTAATTGGCGCACAAATCAGCCCTTTACCATGCGTTGCCATGAAATTAATTACTTCAGGGGTTGCATTTTCTGCTGCTGTCAAAAAATCGCCTTCGTTTTCGCGGTCTTCATCATCAACCACAATAATCACTTTACCGGCTTTTATATCCTCAATAGCCTCTTCTATAGTACTTAATTTCCCGTTCATTATTAAAGCAAAAATAAGCTAATCTTAACAAGATAATTAGCTGATATATAATTGTAAGGTAATTTATGACGTCTTTTTAAAGCGCTTAAAAAATTTCTGGACCATTTGTTTGTAATAGTCAATATCAAACAACACGGAGTCTGAAGCTGCCTTATAGGTTAAAAACCCACCCAGGGGGGATAGCGCAATAATGGCAATCCACATACCTACAATCGGCGTGATGTTGCCTTCCTTCGCTGATTTCTCTCCAATAGTGGAAATAATATGAAAGATCAAAAAGAAAATAATGGATACAACAACTGGCATACCCAACCCGCCCTTACGTATAATGGCTCCTAACGGTGCACCTATAAAGAATAACACTAAACAGGATACGGCAAGGGTAAATTTCCTATGATATTCAATGATATATCTTCTGATGCTTTTGTTATAAGCTTCCTGCTCCTCTCCCCTTACATTCAGGTTATCAGATAGTGTCTTCACTTGGCTTTGTGCATAGGAAATTGCCTGCATCCTGTTGATTTCGGGCAGAGTGTTTACAATCGAGCCTTTATAAGCTTTAGCCTTCATGGGACTCTTGCCGATTTTATAGTTTGAAAAATAGATGCGGTACATAGGAAGCAAGCCTGAAAAAATACTCGTTGCATTGCTGTCGGCCTTTTTTATGGTAGAATCCTGATAGTAATTTAATTGCTTAAGGTTAAGCATGGCATAGTTACTTTTAAACAGGCTTTCGTCCGTACGTTGCATTTTAAACCCGGTGAGCTTGAACTTCTGTTCGGTTTGCTGGAAACGTTGCCTGATAAAGCGTTGCCGAGGGTTATAAACCTTATCTCCTGTCATCTCTTCATACCGTACCCCATCTTTCAGTACCAGCACCAGATACTGGTCTTTATCGGTAATTAGCATTTGCATTTTTCCATGCTTTGCCATTAATACGGAAAGGTTGCCGGTGTTAGAACTGTGGTCATAGATAACAATGCCATGCAGGGTTTGTCCGTCTTCGTCTTTCTTTTTAACTTTTATAGAATAACCTGTTATGGCATCGTTAAAAACGCCTTCTTCTATTAGCTTGGTTGATTTTTGATTACGGACGTCCCATAGCAGAGCTCCCATTTTGAGGCTGGCAATGGGCAAAGTATAGTTTGAAAACAGGAAAGTTGCGGTACTTAATAGCGCCACCAAAACGATAAGTGGCATCATGGCTCTTTGAAGGGAGATTCCGGCAGCCTTTATAGCTACTAACTCATAATTCTCCCCAAGGTTACCAAAAGTCATGATAGAGGAGAGCAGCATGGCTAAAGGAAGTGCCATGGCAACATTTGTGGCAGAGGCATACCACATCAGCTCCAAAATTACATACCATTCAAAACCCTTTCCTATCAGGTCGTCGATGTATTTAAATAGGAATAACATCAACAACACAAACATTACAATGAAAAAGGTTACTATAAATGGCCGTATAAATGCCTTAATAACCAGAAGGTGTACTTTCTTCACAGCACAAACTTAGATAAAATTTTTACTCCATATTTCATAGAAATAACAAATAAAAACCTTACCAGCCGAAAAATTAGCTATAGAAAACAGACAAGCTGCTTAGGCTCCTAAAACACTTATCAGATATTGAATCTGATTGTCCCAAATAAGCTTTCTTTCTTCGAATGAGTCTTCGGGTGCAAAATCGGTTATTGAAAGGGCTACATCATTGGTTAGCTCGTCTTGTAGGACTTCCATTTCAAAATAACAGTGCGGCTCGTCATCCAGCCACTTAAATTTTACCAGTTTATTTTCTTTTACTGAGAGAATTTTTGCCCTGTGCTCTTCGCCATCCCAAATAAAGGTAAATACCTGATCACGGTACGACACATCATCTGCAAACCACTGAGCCAGAGCATTTGGCTCTGTAATAAAGCTAAACAAAATCTTCGGCGACGACTTAACTTCGTATTCTAAATTGAACTTCTTTTTTTCTGACATTCTGGCTCCTTTTCTGTACCGAGGCGTTTTTTTAGATTTTCTTTTTTAAAGAAAGGGAATTTAAACTATATTTGCAAACCCTTTCGGGAGGCATGTATTTAAATGCTGCACAATATATAAAAGTTTTGTCATTGTTATAAACTTTATACGAAAGGGACCCATAAAACATAAAAGGCGGGGTAGCTCAGATGGTTAGAGCGTAGGATTCATAACCCTAAGGTCGGCAGT
>CBIHNR010000084.1:0-23344 GCA_966211215.1 uncultured Pedobacter sp. | reverse complement strand
TGTATAATCCCTGCTTGTGTGTTCCCGGAATAATGCGCAGGCCGCCATTCTCGGGCTTCAGGCTACTTAAATGAATGCCAACATTTAGCATCGGGTTAAGCTTAGTGCCCAGGAAAACATCACGTAAGCCGTCTGTATGCCAACCCATTTTTGTAAACTTGCTCTGAGGACTATTCACATAGTGATTAAGAACCATCCCATCCTTTTCATCTTTACCCAGCCGGGCTTCTCCCTTCACCAATTCCAGTAAGGCAGAGAACCTGGAATCCTGTAAAAACTCGCTGAGTACATTGCTGTACTGATTTATAAATGCAAAACGTTGAACAATAGTTGCCCCATCCAAATCTCTTCCATACTTAATTGGCACACCATTGACCTTTTTTACACCATTTTTAATCCAATTTTCCTGAACCTTTATAGACTCATTTATGATTAAGCGAACTACCTCCGGCTCAACAAACTTCTGAAAATGAATAAACCCATTTTCGTTAAAAAACCGGCGTTGTTCCTCTGTTAGTTTTTCAGTCAACGTAAATTTAGGATATGGTGTTAACATGGCTTATTATTTAAAAGTGAGTAATATCCCTCCGGGATCTGTTAATATGGACGGGGTAGCGTTCAGCTAAAACACACAATGCCGACACCTTGTTTGGTTAGCTTTTTATAGATGTATGAATTACGAGTTGTCAACACCGAATGCATTCAAGTGTAAAGCGATAGCTAGGCAAATAAAGGCCTATAAAGCAGAGAAGCCCCATCCTTTGCAGGATAGGGCTTCAAAATTTATTATTAAAAAATTAAGCCTGCTGCCTCAATTTAATAATGTTAAGAGCTGCACCAGCTTTGAACCACTCAATTTGTTGCTCATTATAAGTATGGTTTACAGGGAATGAATCCTGGGAACCATCTGCATGGTGAAGAACTACTGTTAATTGTTTACCCGGAGCAAATTCAGTTAAGCCTAATACATCAATCGTATCATCCTCCTGGATTTTGTTATAGTCGTTAGGATCAGCGAAAGTGATACCCAACATACCTTGTTTCTTAAGGTTAGTTTCGTGAATACGAGCAAATGATTTTACTAATATAACCCGAACGCCTAAGTGGCGAGGTTCCATTGCAGCATGCTCGCGAGAAGAACCTTCTCCGTAGTTTTCATCACCAACAACGATAGTGCCGATACCGGCAGCTTTGTATGCACGTTGAGTGGCTGGAACTGGCCCGTATTCCCCGGTTAATTGACTCTTTACAGAATCAGCAGTATCGTTAAAGTAGTTAATAGCACCGATAAGCATGTTATTAGAAATGTTATCGATATGGCCACGGAATTTTAGCCAGGGGCCAGCCATAGAAATATGGTCAGTAGTACACTTGCCTTTAGCTTTAATTAAAAGGCGAAGGCCGTGCATGTCTGTACCTTCCCAAACAGGGAATGATTCTAATAACTGAAGGCGGCTTGACTTAGGGTCAATAATAACTTCAACTTTACTTCCATCAGCAGCCGGAGCCTGGTAACCAGCATCTTCCACAGCGTAACCTTTAATCGGCATTTCTAAGCCTTGAGGCTCGTCTAGTTTAACCTGCTGGCCTTGCTCGTTTGTTAAAGTATCCGTCATTGGGTTGAAGGTTAAATCACCTGCAATAGCTAAAGCTGTTACAATCTCAGGAGAAGCCACGAAAGCATGAGTGTTAGGATTACCATCCTGACGCTTAGCAAAGTTTCTGTTGAAAGACGTGATGATAGAGTTTTTACGGGTGGGATCATCCGTATGGCGAGCCCATTGACCTATACAAGGGCCACAAGCATTAGCCAATACAACACCTCCAATTTTTTCGAAGGTACCTAAGTAACCATCACGCTCTACTGTGTAACGAACTAATTCAGAACCCGGAGTTACGGTATATTCTGATTTGGCAATTAAGTTTTTATCAACCGCTTGTTGAGCTAATGAAGCTGCACGGGTAATATCTTCGTAAGAAGAGTTTGTACAAGAACCGATCAAACCAACTTCTAATTTTGCGGGCCATCCGTGTTCCTTAACTGCAGCAGCAAATTTAGACAGAGGCCAAGCCAAATCCGGAGTGAAAGGGCCGTTAATGTGCGGCTCTAACTCAGAAAGGTTGATTTCAATAACCTGGTCGAAATATTTCTCTGGATCAGCATAAACTTCAGCGTCACCAGTTAAGTATTCTTTAACCTGGTTAGCCAAATCAGCGATATCGCCTCTTTCCGTTCCGCGTAAATAAGTTTCAGCCTTCTCATCGTAGCCAAAGATTGAAGTAGTAGCTCCAATTTCAGCACCCATATTGCAGATTGTTGCTTTACCGGTTGCAGAAAGAGATCGAGCTCCTTCGCCAAAGTACTCAACAATTGCACCTGTACCACCTTTAACAGTTAAAATACCGGCTACTTTAAGAATTACGTCTTTTGCTGAAGCCCATCCTGAAAGTTTACCAGTTAATTTAACACCAATCAATTTTGGAAATTTAAGCTCCCATGCAAAACCAGCCATTACGTCGCATGCATCGGCACCACCGACACCGATAGCGATCATTCCTAAACCACCAGCATTGGGTGTGTGTGAATCGGTACCAATCATCATACCACCCGGAAAAGCATAGTTTTCAAGAACCACCTGGTGAATAATACCCGCACCAGCTTTCCAAAAACCAATACCATATTTATTAGATACGGAAGACAGAAAGTCGTAAACCTCTTTATTCGTACTGTTAGCAACTTGCAAATCCTCGCTAGCACCTACTTTAGCCTGAATAAGGTGGTCACAATGGACAGTTGAAGGAACGGCAACTTGTGGCCTCCTCGCCTGCATAAATTGCAAAAGTGCCATCTGTGCTGTTGCATCTTGCATTGCAACACGGTCCGGAGCAAAGTCAACATACGAAGCACCTCTTTGATATGCTTTAGTAGCATTTCCATCCCATAAATGGGAATAAAGGATTTTTTCAGTTAAGGTAAGTGGTTTACCAACCGCTTTTTTAGCTGCCTCTACTCTATCGCCGCAACGAGAATAAACAGCTTTAATCATTTCCAAATCAAAAGCCATAAAATATTTGAATATATACAAAGGTATTAACTATTGAACACGCTAAAAAGTTGTAGTAATACGAAAAAAGGACGGTTAAAAATGACATTATTAGCGCAAATTCCAGAGAAAGGCAAATAAAAAAACCATCCTGTTTTGCAGGATGGTTTGGATATAAATATTATTAAATATCTATTGTTTCGGCAATCAGCACTATTAATGTACTAACTGCTTATGAGAAGGCTCGAACTTAGTCAGGTTGATACCAACTACAGCTGTTTTATATTCATCAATTGTAGGAGTTCTACCCAAAATTGTAGAAAGAACTACAACTGGTGTTGAAGAAAGCAATGATTCTCCTTTTTTACCTTCTGCATCTTCTACTACCCTACCTTGGAAAAGACGGGTTGAAGTTGCCATTACGGTATCTCCTTTGGCTGCCTTTTCCTGGTTACCCATGCAAAGGTTACATCCCGGACGCTCTAGATACAACATTTTTTCGTATTCAGTACGTGCTGCCGATTTAGGAGCATTATCGTCGAACTCGAAACCTGCGTATTTCTGTAATACATCCCAATCGCCTTCAGCTTTCAATTCATCAACGATGTTGTAAGTTGGAGGAGCAACTACAAGCGGAGCCTGGAACTCAACTTTACCTTGTTGTGCTTCAATGTTTTTAAGCATCTGAGCAAGAATTTTCATATCGCCCTTATGAACCATACAAGAGCCAATAAATCCAAGATCTACTTTCTTTTCTCCACCGTAGAAAGACAGAGGCCTGATAGTGTCGTGAGTATATCTTTTAGAAACATCAGCGTTATTCACATCCGGGTCAGCAATCATTGGCTCTGCAATCAGATCAAGGTCAACAACAACTTCAGCATAGTATTTAGCATTTGCATCTGGAGTTAAAGCTGGCTTCTCACCTGATTTAATCTCTGCAATTCGCTTATCTGCTTTGTTAATTAATCCCTGAAGAACTTGTTTTTCGTTATCCATGCCCTTGTCGATCATGATCTGGATTCTGCCTTTTGCAATCTCCAATGATTCGATCAAAGTATCGTCCTCAGAAATACAGATAGAAGCTTTCGCCTTCATTTCCGCAGTCCAGTCAGTAAACGTAAATGCCTGGTCAGCAGTAAGAGTTCCAATATGAACCTCAATGATTCTACCCTGGAACACGTTCTCGCCTGCAAATTGCTTTAGCATCTGAGCTTGTGTAGCGTGAACCACGTCACGGAAATCCATGTAACCTTTCATGTCTCCCTTAAAGGTTACTTTTACAGACTCTGGGATAGGCATTGAAGCCTCACCAGTAGCCAATGCAAGAGCAACTGTTCCTGAGTCGGCACCGAAAGCAACACCTTTAGACATCCTTGTATGAGAGTCACCACCGATGATGATAGCCCACTCGTCTATTGTAATATCGTTAAGAACCTTGTGAATTACATCCGTCATTGAATGATAAACGCCTTTCGGGTCACGAGCTGTGATCAAACCGAAGTCATTCATAAATTTCATCAATTTTGGAATGTTTGCCTGAGCTTTTTTATCCCATACAGAAGCGGTGTGACAACCCGACTGGTATGCACCGTCAACGATTGGAGAAATCGTTGTAGCAGCCATAGATTCCAATTCCTGAGCAGTCATAAGGCCCGTAGTATCCTGAGAACCTACGATATTAACCTGCACACGAACGTCAGAACCTGCATGTAACACTTTACCAGAAGTTACACCAACAGCGTTTCTGTTGAAGATTTTTTCTACTGCAGTAAGGCCTTGTCCCTCATGAGAAATCTCTTTTGACGGAGCAAATACAACAGGAGCTTCAACTTCGAGAACTTTTGCAGCGAACGTTTGAAGTTTTTTACCAAATACGATAGCGTATGATCCGCCGGCTTTGATAAATTCTAATTTTTGAGGAGTGAATGATCTTGAGATATCAATCAGTTCTTTATCTCCGTTATAAAGTTTCTTTGTTTTAGTGTTGATGGTAAGAACAGTACCTGTAGCAACTGAATAAACTTCCTCAAGAACAGGCTCGCCATTTTCATTGCGAACTACTTTTCCTTCAGCATCAGTTTTTTTCACCCAGTTTTTAAGGTCGATACCGATACCACCAGTAACGTCAACTGTAGTAAGGAAAATCGGAGAAATACCGTTTGTACCACCAACAATTGGAGCAATATTTACAAATGGAACGTAAGGACTTGCTTGTTTACCGGTCCAAAGAGCCACGTTGTTCACACCCGACATTCTTGATGAACCTACACCCATTGTACCTTTCTCTGCGATCAACATCACGCTCTTGTCAGGATGTTGTGCCTGTAATGCCCTGATTTCTGCTTGCGCCTGAATAGAAATCATACATTTACCATGAAGTTCACGATCTGAACGGGAGTGCGCCTGGTTACCTGGAGAAAGTAAATCGGTTGAAATGTCACCTTCACCAGCAATATAAGTTACTACTTTAATTTCTTCAGCTATGTCAGGCAATTTCGTGAAGAATTCAGCCTTTGCATAACTTTCAAGAATTTCTTTCGCGATTGCGTTTCCAGCTTTAAATGCTTCCTTTAAACGGTCTGTATCTGCATCATAAAGGAAAACCTGAGTTTTAAGTACGTTTGCAGCTTCTTTAGCAATTGAAGCGTCATCACTCAAGGCAAGATCAAGCAATACCTCGATTGACGGGCCACCTTTCATGTGAGATAAAAGCTCAAATGCAAAAGCAGGTGTAATTTCCTTTACTAAAGATTGGCCTAAAATGATTTCCTTTAAAAACTTAGCTTTTACACCAGCAGCACTCGTGGTACCAGGTAAAGTATTGTAAATAAAAAATTTAAGAGAATCTTCACGATGCTCGTTCCCTGAATCCTTAATTTGCGCAATGATTTCGCTAAGTAAGTCAGCACCGTCAATTGGTTTTGGATGAAGCCCCTGAGCTTCTCTTTCTTCGATCTCTTTAATGTAATCCTTATAAATACTCATAACAGAAGTCTTTTCAATATTAAAGGCTGATTTGTAAAACAGTTCCCGTTACGGCCTACTTTTCCTTTACCTGCCTGTAAAAGAGCTACAATCTATTGCATTCTGCTTTGCGACATAGTCAGAAACAAAATCAACATATGCAGCCCATCTTTGGTATGCTTGTCCAACATTTACTTCCCATATGTTGGGAATAAAGGACTTTTTCAGTTAAAGTTGGTAGTTTGCCTGTAGTTTTTCTTGCCGCTTCTACGCGGACACAAGATTCCCGTAAACTTTCTAAACCATTTCTACCATCAAACGCCAATAGTAATTGATTTTTATTTATTAAAAATTAAAAATCAGCTATATACGGCTGAATTTTGGCGAAATTACGAAAAATGACGGATAGATATTGTCTAAATCAGATCAATTTTTATTTAGAAAAGTTCTAAGGAGCTCTGCCGTAAAGAAATTTCATAATTCAATAATTTGTCAAATCAATAACGCAAAGGCATTTGCGCTACTTAGTTTAAAGCCAAACCGGCTTTCGCCTAAAATTCTCCAAATAAACTGCCGGAGTACTGAGTCATCTAAAAACAGCCGACAGAAGTAGACAAAGCAGGGAATTTTTATATCACGTCTCAATATGACGTAGGTTCAACTGCAGCGCCCGCAACTGTAATGAAAAAATATACTTCTGGTAATACTATATCTGACGGCACTAAATGGCCTGACGTAAATGACAGCGGTGTAACAACCACAGGCGCGGGAGTATTTTCAAATAATACTACTGATGCTAATATTAATACAACATCTCCATATCAATTCTATTCCAGCGGCACCGTTGCCCCGGTAACCGGCACCCCTTATGTTGTCTATGTAAAAAACAGTCTTCCAGTTGTAGCAGGGTACAGTACTTTAGACCTGAATACTACAAATGTCCTTCCAATTAAATTATCATCCTTTACAGTCAAAGCAGTGTTAAACTCTGCAAAAATCACATGGGAAACAAACTCCGAAACCAATAACGATAAATTTGTTGTCGAAAGGTCTTCAGACGCCAAAAGCTACTCTCCAATTGCAACGGTAAAGGCAAAAGGGCCATTAACTTATTATGTAACAGACAATAATCCCGCTAACGGAACAAGCTACTATCGTCTGGTTCAATACGACTTAGATGGTAAATCTGAGACTTTTGCACCAAAAGCTGTAAACTTCAACCTGAGTAATAACCAATCATTATTAGTTTATCCAAATCCAACAAATAAAAACATCTCATTCAAACTGGAAGGATTTTCAGGTACAACTCAAGTGGTTTTGTTAAATCTTCAAGGGCAAACTATACATCAAGAGACGATAACAAATACAGGATCTGGCAGTTATAGCTTATCGCTACAACAAAAACCTGCCGCAGGACAATACATACTGCAAGTAAGCAACAATGGAATTAAGAAAAGTTCAACAGTAATCGTATTATAGTTTATATTTCTCTTTAATAAACGGCTACAGCCTCTCAAAGCTGTAGCCTCTTTTATTCCAATACTCCAAAGCCCTTGGAAGGACATATTCCAATCGTTCAAATGCTTTCAGACTGTCATGAAAAACAACAATAGAGCCGGCTTCTGTAGCCTTCAATACATTACGCAAGCATTTTTCAGGAGATAAATTCAAATCAAAATCACCACTCAGAACATCCCACATTATTATTTTTAACCCTGGAAACCCATCCTTCAATTTTGAAATTTGTGAACGCTTGATCCTTCCATATGGTGGCCTAAAAAGCCTAGACCTCGTTAAACTATCACAAAGCCTGAAATTTTCAAGATAAACTTCGTCGTCAGTTTTCCAGCCTTTTAAATGATTAAATGTATGATTTCCAACAGCGTGCCCCACTTCAATGAGCTTCTGGAAGATCTCTGGATGCTTCCGGATGTTATCACCAATACAAAAAAAGGTAGCTTTTGCATTGTACTTTTCTAAAACAGACATGACAAACGGCGTAGCCTCCGGAATTGGGCCATCATCAAAAGTCAGGTAAATAACCGGCTTTGCGGACATCTTCCTCCAAACAAGGCCCGGATATAACCATCTTAACCAAAAAGGAGTTTTAATGAGATACATGGATTAGATACAGACAACTCAGCAAAGATACTTTTAAGGTTCTTTAAAAATATCTGATTAATACATGTTTTGAAATAAAGCTGTTATAAACTCATCTATTCCGTACAATCCCCTTAATAATTAGTAAACTTGTGGCCCCAACAAAAACCGAACTGTACTTTTAATGGATAAAACTGCTAAAATAGCCGTAATTGGAGGAGGAAGCTGGGCAACAGCAAACATTAAGATGCTTTTGGATAATCGTAATCCAAAAGAAATTTACTGGTGGATGCGGAATGCAGATGCGATTGAACACATTCGCAAATACAAGCATAATCCCAATTATTTAAGTTCAGTTGAGATTAACATTCCCGCCGAAAATATCAGCGACAATTTAAATGAAGTTATCGCCAAAGCGGAAATGGTTCTATTAAACGTTCCTGCAGCGTTCTTAAAAGATGCCTTAAAAAACATCTCTGCAGAAGAACTAAAAGGCAAGAAAATAATATCTGCAATAAAAGGATTTGTCCCCGATGAGAACCTGATCATTGGTGAGTTTATCCACTGCAAGTATGGCATACCACTTGAAGACATCATTGTGATAAGCGGCCCTTGCCACGCTGAAGAAGTTGCTCTTGAAAAATTATCCTATTTAACAATAGCCTCACCAAATACCCAGCTGGCTACCTTCTTTGCTGGTTTGCTCGCCACCCGTTATGTAAAAACCAACGTCTCTGACGATATTTATGGAACTGAATATGCAGCCGTATTAAAGAACATTTATGCCGTTGCCAGCGGAATATGCCATGGAGTTGGCTACGGAGATAATTTCCAGGCTGTACTTATATCTAATGCCATCAGGGAGATCAAGCGGTTTGTTGATGCAGTCCATCCAATTAATCGTGATATTAAAGAATCTGCTTATCTGGGCGATTTAATGGTTACCGCGTACTCACAATTTAGCCGAAACCGAATGTTCGGAAATATGATCGGCAAAGGCTATACAGTTAAATCCGCTCAATTAGAAATGAATATGATTGCTGAAGGTTACTACGCGGCGAATGGTTTACATCAAATCAATAAAATTCACAAAGTGAATATGCCTATCTGCAGGGCCGTATATGCAATCCTCTACGAAAAACACTCTCCACATATTGAGATGAGGCTTTTATCAGAACAACTTTCTTAATGCCCAAACCTTAAGAATCAATTGAGCTTTAACAAGTTTTAGAATACTACTTCGCGAAGCATCAATTTCTTATTTCGCCAAAACCAACTCGCCTCGAGCATGTTAGTACAAAGCTAACACAATTAAAGGCGTTCAAATTGGTAAGGTTTTTGAGCGTTTAAAGGCAAACCTTAAAAGAAATCTATAATATGAAAAACTTAACTATTTGGGGAATCGTTGCCGGTGCGGCGGCTGCAACTGCATTTGTGGCAACTTATAAAAAAAAGGACGGTTCGCGCCTTTCTGAGGGACTAATGGACTCAGCGAAATCGTTCGGGAATAAACTTTCCAATTTCGGACAACAGTTTATCAACCGCTTACTGCATAATGTTACAGGCCCCAACGGCGAGCCTGTATACCTTGACATGTACGACAGGCAATTTTATGAAAATCAGGAAGGGAAGAGGGTCTACCTCGACGTGAACTAATCTAGATACCTATGAAAACAAAAATGGCAATAGCCTTAATTAGCGCATTCCTTTTTATCGCGGGAGATTCATTAGCCCAACAGAAAAAAGACACGACTACGTTTGGGCAAGATGTAAAACAGGCAGGAAAATCTACCGGAAAAGCAGTTAAGAAAGCTGGACAAAAGGTAGGCGAAGTTGGAGCGAAAGGCGCAGCCAAAATTAAAGATAAATCTGTCAAAGGTGTAAAGGGGCCTAATGGCGAAACCGTTTACATTGACGAACATCAAAACAAATACTATATAAACAAGAAAGCAAAACGAGTTTATATAAAATAGAAAATGCCCGGCAAGCCGGGCATTTTTTTTATTACTTATTTTTAGAAACGTCTTCTACGCTCTCCGCTTCCGCTTCTTTCACGATTCCCGCCTCTATCCTCTCTCCTTTTTCCAGAGAAATCACGGAAACCACCGCTTCTTTCACGGCCGCCTTCGCGCCTTCCTCCAGAACGGCTTCCACCACTTCTGCCTCCGCCATCACGATCACCAGCAACTTCAATCCTCACGCTACGTCCGTTAAACTCTGCGCCTTTAAAGTTTTGTTGAACGGACTCAGATAAGTCGTTCTCAACTTCAAAAAAGGTATAAACGCCCTTTAGGTCAATTTTGCCAATAGATTTACCACTGATTTTGGCCGTATTACAGATAAAACCAAGCATATCGCCTCTGGTAAAATCATCTACAGAACCCAGGTTGATAAATAAACGTGTATAATCGCCTCTGCTTCCGCCTCTTGGGAAACGTTCACCACGAGCAGTACCACGTTCTTCATGTGCTGGGGCATTCAAATCCGGAGCATCCTTGTAGTAGTCAAGGAAACGGTTAAATTCAAGTGACGCAAAACGTTTGATCAGGTCCTCTTTGCTTAAATCCTTGAACTCTTCCATGATACGCGGAATGTATTGTTCAATTTGCTCTTCGTTTACTTCAACGTTATGCACTTTATGAACAAGGGCAAACAGCTGTTTTTCACAAACATCAAACCCGTTAGGAATTTCTGTTTTAACAAACTGCTTTCCTATCACACGCTCAATCTGGCGAATTTTACCAATTTCTTTTGAGTTGATAATTGAAATAGATACGCCTGTTTTACCGGCACGCGCTGTACGTCCGCTACGGTGAGTATAATTTTCAATCTCGTCAGGCAATGAATAATTAATAACGTGTGTAACGTCATTAACGTCGATACCTCTAGCCGCAACGTCAGTAGCAATAAGCAATTGCAAGCTACGCTCGCGGTAGCGCTTCATTACCTTATCACGTTGTTGCTGGGAAAGGTCGCCATGCAAAGAATCGGCATTATAGCCATCCTTAATAAGCGCCTCTGCAATTTCCTGAGTTTCTATTTTAGTACGGCAAAATACAATACCAAAAATCTCGGGATTAAAGTCTACAATACGCTTAAATGCTGCATACTTATCACGGGCACGTACAACATAGTACTCGTGGTCAATATTAGCATTACCTGTATTTTTAGAGCCCATGGTTAACTCGTGTGGGTTATCCATGTACTTTTTCGCAATTCTGCGAACTTCCGCTGGCATAGTAGCCGAAAACAACCAGGTTTTTTTATCATCCGGAGTGGTTGACAGAATCTGGTCGATATCTTCCTGGAAGCCCATATTAAGCATCTCATCTGCCTCATCCAATACGACGTATTGAACCTGGCTAAAATTGATTGCCTTACGGTTAATAATGTCTAGCATACGGCCAGGGGTAGCAACTACAACCTGTACACCTCTTTTAATCTGGCGTAATTGGTCTGAAATACTTGCACCGCCGTAAACGGCTACAACATTTACATTTTTAATGTTTTTCGAATAATTGTTCAGATCGTTAGTAATCTGTAAACAAAGTTCGCGGGTTGGGCACAAAACAAGTGCCTGTGGATAATTTTCTTCAAAGTCCAGTAATTCTAACAAAGGCAGGCCAAATGCTGCCGTCTTACCGGTTCCTGTTTGAGCTAATCCGACAAAATCGTTGCTGCCTGAAAGTAATACCGGGATTGCTTGTTCCTGGATTGGAGTGGGATTGGAAAATCCCAGTTCAGATATGGCATTAACAATATCATGACGGATACCCAGTTCACTAAATGGGTTCATGATAATAATAAATCGTGCGGCTTTATTGCCGACTGGGCGCAAAGATACGCTTTATTTTCATATGTAAAGATCGACGCCCCGATTTAGCACTTTTTAAACTATTCACTGACAAACAAGCACTTAGCTATTAGCTAATATCCTTACAATGGCTAAGTACCTGTAGGCAGGGAAGAAACCCTGCCTACAGTGTTGTTATTACCCTGTTACCTTATAAATTTTATGTTGGTAGAGGAAGTATGGCTCTTATAGGTAGCCACCAATAAACCCCTTTGTTCAATTGGGATTTCTAACTTATTTATTCCTTTACTAACATTTAACCATAGATCGACTAGCTTTCTGCCAGAGAGGTCTGTAATGATTATTTGCCCTTTCGATGAGCCAGGAGAATTTACACTTAATTCAATACCACTTTCAGTAGCCGAACCAATTTGCAATAAAGATGGATATGCGTTTACTGCGATAATCTTCGAATAGGAAGTTTCTCCATTCAAATCCACCTGAGCCAACTGATAATAAGCGGTGCTCTCATCGGAAGAAAAATCAGTAAACGAATAGTTACTTAATGTATTTCCTTTCGAACTTACTTTACCTATAACTGAAAATGACTTCCCATCAACTGATTTCAAGATATTAAAATGGCTGCTGTTTCTTTCTTCGGAAGTTGTCCAGCTAAGCTGCCTATAGCCGCCTTGAGCTTTCCCTGTGAATGATAATAAAGATACTGGAAGTGTTGAAGCATGGACGATTGTTAAGTCATCTATGCGCCAATTACCAGTAGAAGCAGAACCTCCGTCTGCCCCGTAAATCCTTAGTGTAACTGGATTGCCTGTTCCCGGCTGCAGAATTGAAGCAAAAGCAGCGGAGAAAAAGGCCCAGGTACTATTGTTTGAAAGTGAGCCAGTAGCTAATGCCGTTGTATAGTTATCTACGCTTGAAAAAACATGGTAACTAGTAGGCCCTGTACTTGTAGAACGCATCCCAAATGATAAACCGGAAATCTTAATAGAAGCATTAGCACTAGCTGTTAGAGTAAATTCAAAATAACTTGACGAGGATGTCAAGACAGTGCCACTTTTTGCAGCCATTCCAGCGTTGTTTCCACCAGAGGCGGTTAAATACCCAGAAGATACGCTCGAAGATTGTAACATACCATCGTTACTAGTTCCCGTATTACCAATCGAAACAGCACTGACGCTGATTCCGGTCGGTGTCCCTGCGGAGTTGTTTGCAGTATTAAAGTTCCAGTAAATTTGGGCTTGAGAGGAGAGTCCAGCAGATAGCAAGGCTATAAATAGAAATTTCTTCATAATTGTGATATATGATTTGGTACCGCAATATGAAGAAATTTCTCGAAACTTAAAATAGTTTACAAAAACTACCTTAACCTATCGGCAGAGCGCACCAACCTTTCGTCGCTCCTAATGCCTCTTAAGGCTAGGATAATAAACAATACCGCCAAAGATGGAAGAATAACACCTATGCCATAATTTTGAAATTGGAGCTGTATTCCGTCAATGACGCCTTTCGCAGATTGAACCAGCCAAAAACTGAAACCCAATATCGCTACAATTGCCACATAGCAGTAGGTAATCTGTTTCTTTCTATTCGCATACAGGAAAACCACCGCAGAAGGCATCAAAGCCACAATAACAGTCGCAATAGTCAACAATGTAAAAGGCTCCACCAATACCACCTCTTTGCCCGTATACTGATAAAGGCCCGTCACTTTGACCGCTTTTGCTATCCCTTCTACATCTGTAAACTGTATGTAGGGAAATAAAAATAAAGCCAGAATTGCAACGGTTGCTAAAAACAACCAAACAGTTTGTATACGCTGTATCATAATAAGATTTTAATATGATGCAAACATATAGTTTTTTGCATTTGATTTTAAGTGCTGGCAATTAGATCCTCACTATTAAAATCTTCAATTTGGAAACGATATTGAAATTTGATAATTAATTTTGCCTGTGCAACAAACGAAACGCTTCTTTTTAGAACTGGCTTATGATGGCAACAAATACCATGGCTGGCAAATTCAACCCAATGCAGTAACCGTCCAAGAAGTTTTGGACAAAGCCTTAAGTATACTATTTAGGCAAAAAGTGGAGACCGTAGGCTGTGGGCGAACTGATACCGGAGTTCATGCTACCCAGTTCTTTGCTCATTTCGACCTAAGTATTACAGATGAAAAGGCTTTAGAAATTTCCACAGGCAAATTTCTTGCTGGAATTAATGCCTTACTACCTCATGAAATAGCAATCAAACGGTTTCTTGACGTTGCCCTAGAAGCGCATGCCCGCTTTGATGCAAGCCGGCGGTCATACCAATACCATATTCATCATCATAAAAATCCATTTAAATACAACTATTCCTGGCTGTTAAAAGATAGCTTGAATGTGGAACATATGAATGAAGCCGCCCGGATACTTTTAACATATACCGACTTCAGTTGCTTCAGTAAATCAAATACCCAGGTATTTACCAACAACTGTAAGATATCCACAGCACACTGGGAAACGACAGATGACGGGCTCATTTTCCATATCACTGCTGACCGATTTCTGCGCAACATGGTAAGAGCCATTGTTGGAACTCTGATAGAAATTGGAAAAGGTAAACAATCTGTAAACTCAATTCACCAGATAATAGAAAGTAAAAACCGGTCTCAAGCAGGAACTTCTGTCCCGGCCTGTGGCTTATATTTAACCGAGATAGAATATCCTTACCTCAATGCATAGCATCGAACAAGTTCCGGCTTACGTTGTATGGCCAATTAGGCAGCAGGTAATGTATCCCGATTACGATATAGAGCAAGTCAGGTTGCAAGACGATGCAAATGGAATACACCTCGCGCTATTTGAATGCAATACACTGATAAGCGTTGTCTCTTTGTTTAAAACGGATAACAATTTACAGTTTAGAAAATTAGCTACACTTAACGAATTTCAAAGAAAAGGCTATGGCTCAATACTTCTTCAATACCTGATCGAGTTTGCCCAATCTGAAGGCTGCGAAAAAGTATGGTGCAATTCCCGGGTAAGCGCCTCCCCATTTTACAAAAGATTTGGTTTCAAAGAAACAGCTCACAGGTTCACAAAACATCAAATCGAGTTCGTAGTTATGGAATTAACTTTATAATTATCTACATAATTTTATCGCAAGCCCATACTTTTTAACAGGATTTCTTACATTTCCCAATTATTAATATAAGTACACAATATGGCTGAAAATACCGAAAAAAAACACGTGCCCGTTGTAACAGAAGAATCTTTAAAATTTCTGGAAGCATACATCAATAATCCCTCCCCCACCGGTTTCGAATGGCAAGGGCAAAAACTGTGGTTAGATTATCTAAAACCCTACATTGATGAGCACTATGTGGATAATTATGGAACCGCAGTGGGTGTAATTAATCCGAAAGCCGAATACAAGGTAGTTATTGAGGCACACTCTGATGAGATATCCTGGTTCGTAAATTACATTACAAAAGATGGGTTGATATACGTAATCAGAAATGGAGGATCCGACCATCAGATAGCACCGTCAAAAAGGGTCAACATTCATACCGACAAAGGAATTGTGAAAGCAGTTTTCGGATGGCCAGCAATCCATACCCGCAATGGAGAAAAGGAAGAAGCCCCTACCTTAAAAAACATCTTTCTTGATTGTGGCTGCACAACAAAAGAAGAAGTAGAAGCTCTTGGTATACACGTTGGCTGCGTTATTACTTACGAAGACGAATTCATGGTTTTAAATAACCGGTATTATGTCGGCAGAGCCTTAGATAACCGGGTAGGCGGCTTCATGATTGCAGAAGTTGCCCGCATGCTAAAAGAGAATAATAAAAAACTTCCTTTCGGATTATACATTGTCAACGCGGTACAGGAAGAAGTAGGGCTAAGAGGTGCTGAAATGATAGCTAACAGGATAAAGCCCAATGTGGCAATTATTACCGATGTGACACATGACACCCAAACGCCGATGATCAACAAAGTAGTGCAAGGAGATTTAGCTTCCGGTAAAGGGCCGGTTGTATCATACGCTCCTTCTGTACATACAAATCTTAACAAGCTCCTGATCAAAGCAGCTGAAGAATCTGAAATTCCATTCCAACGCCAGGCTTCTTCCCGTTGGACAGGTACAGATACAGACGCATTTGCATACTCGAATGATGGAGTTGTTTCTGCATTAATTTCTTTACCCCTACGCTATATGCATACTACCGTTGAAATGGTTCATAAAGAGGATGTAGACAACGTCATTAGGTTAATTTATGAATCCCTGTTGCGAATTGAAGCCGGACAAGATTTCAGATACATTAAATAAAAAACGCAGAATAAAATAAACAGATTCGCGTTAAATAGATTCATAGGACTCTTAATATGAAAAAGGCAATGCAAGTTCCCCCTTCGTTGCCTTTTTCTTCTTATACATTCCGTGAATACTTCTTCAATTATATCCCCTCTAACTATTGCAGACTTTTTTTAAAAAATCTATCAAAACAGTTCAATTTCAAAATAATTATAACAAAGTTTGCAATCAAAACTTAATAATTTAACAATCCATTTTTTAAATTTACTCCATGAAACCCACCTTACTAATACTAGCAGCAGGAATGGCTAGCCGATATGGCAGCATGAAACAAGTAGATGGTTTTGGCCCTAATGGCGAAACAATTATCGATTATTCTATCTACGACGCCATAAGGGCAGGATTTGGAAAAGTAACTTTTATTATCCGCGAAGAATTTTTAGATAGCTTCAAAGCAATCTTTGCACCTAAATTAGAAGGCAAGATCGAGATTGATTTTGTATTTCAAAGTTATGACCTTTCTAAATACGGCATTAATAAAACGATTGAAAGGCAAAAACCTTGGGGAACCGGACATGCTGTATTAGAAGCAAGCAAGCAGATAAACGAGCCCTTTTGCGTAATCAATGCCGATGATTTCTACGGTTATGATGCATTTAAAAAGATGGCTGACTTTCTGAACAATGGTGTAACTGATGAAAATTACTCATTGATCGGATACCAGGTAGACAAAACCTTATCAGAGAATGGTTCAGTCTCCCGCGGTATTTGCAAAGTTTCCCCAGATGGCAACCTTGTTGAAATTAACGAACGCACTAAAGTTTATGAAAAAGATGGAGTTATTGTTTACGAAGACGATAACGGTAATACCACTCCACTGCATGACGATGCTCGCGCTTCTATGAATTTCTGGGGTTTTACTCCGGCAATCTTTAAACAAACAGAGCCTATGTTTAAAAGCTTTGTAGAGGCAAACGAAAACAATCCAAAAGCAGAGTTTTTCATACCTTTGATGGCTGAAGCACTTGTCAAATCGGGTACCGCTAACTTTAAAGTTATTCCTACCGCTTCGAAATGGTTTGGAGTAACATACAAAGAAGATAAACCGATAGTTCAGGAGAGTTTATCCGCTCTTATTGAAAACGGAACATATCCAAGCAAACTTTGGTAATCAGTAAAACTTCAAAAAAACAATAAAGCCCCTTTGTGGGCTTTTTTTGTAAAAGTATAACAGAGATCCCTCAAACGTATTTTGTACCCATTTACGAGCTTTTACTCATAAAGACTATTTTTTTAATGGGCTGGCGGGGTTAAAACATCCAAAAACAAAAAAGCTCCTGCAATATGCAGAAGCTTCCGAACGTATAACATTCAAATTTTATTATTCGCCTTCTTTTTCAGAAGCGGCTTCCGTTGCAGGAGCCTCTGCAGCTGGTGTAGATTCTGCGGCAGCAGCTTTCGCTTTACCTGAACCACGACGGCGAGTAGCTTTTTTCTCCGGCTGTGCAGGAGCCTCATTAGTGTAAGTAGTGTTATAATCTACTAACTCAATGATTGCAATCTCTGCGTTGTCACCTAAACGATTAGGCAATTTAATAATACGAGTATAACCTCCCGGACGGTTTGCTACTTTCTCCGCAACATCACGGAACAACTCAGTAACAACGTCTTTGTTTTGAAGGTAACTGAAAACCACACGACGAGAGTGAGTCGTGTCGCTTTTAGATTTTGTGATTAATGGCTCAACATAAGTACGCAATGCCTTAGCTTTTGCTAAGGTTGTAGTAATGCGTTTGTGTTGGATAAGCGAAGATGCCAAATTAGCAAGTAACGCTTTACGATGGCTATCAGTACGGCTTAAATGGTTTACTTTTTTCCCGTGTCTCATTGTTTTTTTGTTTTACATGCTTATACCGTCTCCAAATGTGGAGGGAATTATAAACATGTCGCTTATTAAATTATAAAGCCTCGCGGCTTGTTATTATTCTTCTTCTAATTTGTATTTAGAAAGGTTCATACCAAAAGACAATCCTTTTGATTTAACCAGGTCCTGAATCTCAGTTAGTGATTTTTTACCGAAGTTTCTGAATTTCAACATATCAGCAACATCGTAGGAAACTAAATCAGCTAACGTACGAATATCAGCTGCTTTTAAGCAGTTTAATGCACGAACAGAAAGGTCTAAATCAACTAGTTCAGTTTTAAGGATTTTACGCATATGCAAAATTTCCTCGTCAACTTCCTTAGTCTCTTCCTTAGCTTGCGCCTCTAACATAATATTCTCATCAGAGAACAATAAGAAGTGGTGGATAAGGATCTTTGCAGCTTCCTTTAATGCATCTTCAGGATGAATTGAACCGTCTGTGCTAATATCTAGAACCAACTTCTCATAGTCGGTTTTCTGCTCAACACGGTAGTTCTCAATTGTATATTTAACGTTCTTAATAGGTGTGTAGATGGAATCAATCGCAATTACACCCACTGGAGCGTCAGCATTCTTATTTTCCTCTGCTGCAATATAACCACGGCCTTTATTAACAGTTAGCTCTACTTCCAAAGTAACTGAAGATTCCATATTGCATAGAACCAAATCCGGATTAAGTACAGTAAAATTATTAGAGAACTTAGTAATATCACCAGCTTTGAATTGCTCCTGGCCGTTAATAATTACAAAAATCTTCTCAGAATCGCCTGATTCGCCAGTCTTTTTGAAACGAACCTGCTTTAAATTCAGAATAATCTCAGTAACATCCTCTACTACACCTTTTATAGTAGAAAATTCGTGAGAAACACCTGAAAGACGTACTGACGTGATTGCATAGCCTTCTAACGAAGACAATAGAATACGACGTAAAGCATTACCTATGGTAACTCCGAAACCAGGCTCCAACGGACGAAATTCAAACGTACCGTCGAAATCCGTAGATTTCTGCATGATAACTTTATCAGGTTTCTGGAATGCTAATATTGCCATTTATATTCAGTTAATATTTTTAAACTGTAATAGCTGCCCCCGAAAAGGAGCAGCTTTAATATGTTACTTAGAGTATAACTCGACGATAAGATTTTCCTTAATATTTTCAGGAATCTCATCGCGGTTAGGGTAGCTTACAAATTTACCAGTGAAATTATTTGCATCCCACTCTAACCATGTATGTTTATTTACTCTTCTTCCGGCTACAGAGTTCGTAATTGCTTCGAGAGACTGAGAACGCTCCCTTACAGCTACTACATCACCAGCACGTAAAGAGTAAGAAGGAATATTTACAACGTTGCCATTTACAGTAATGTGCTTGTGACTTACCAATTGGCGGGCAGCAGAACGGCTAGGTGCAATACCTAAACGGTATACTGTGTTATCTAAACGAGCTTCCAATAATTTCAAAAGGTTCTCACCTGTGATACCTTCTTTAGAAGAAGCAGTATGGAATAAATTCTCGAACTGACGCTCCAATACTCCATAAGTATATTTAACCTTTTGTTTCTCCATCAACTGGATAGCGTACTCTGACTGCTTTCCACGGCGTTTAGACGCACCATGCATCCCTGGAGGGTAATTTTTTCTTTCTAATGCCTTATCAGGACCGAAAATTGGTTCTCTGAATTTACGGGCGATCTTTGATTTAGGGCCAGTATATCTTGCCATTTTTGTTCGTTTAAAGTATCTGGTAACCTTTAGTTACCGAATCTTATCTTTAATAATAATTTCTTTTGTTAATCAGGTTTCAGCTAATAGCTATCAGCTAAGAGCCAAACGCCAATTATACTCTTCTTCTTTTAGGAGGGCGGCAGCCGTTGTGAGGAAGAGGAGTAATATCTTTGATAGTTGTAACCTCAATTCCTGCAGTTTGTAATGTACGGATAGCAGACTCACGTCCAGCACCCGGGCCTTTAACAAACACTTCTACTTTACGTAATCCTAAGTCGAAAGCTACTTTACCGCAATCAGAAGCAGCTTGAG
The DNA here is from genome assembly GCA_966211215.1 of uncultured Pedobacter sp. GTDB lineage: Bacteria > Bacteroidota > Bacteroidia > Sphingobacteriales > Sphingobacteriaceae > Desertivirga. The sequence continues at coordinate 3,162 of CBIHNR010000084.1, read as the reverse complement.
AAGCAGCGTATGGTGTGTTCTTTTTAGAACCTTTGAAACCCATTTTACCAGCTGATGACCAGGAAATAGCTTGTCCCTGTCCATTAGTTAATGTAATAATGATGTTGTTGAACGTTGCATTAATGTGTGCTTGCCCAACTGGCTCAATTACAACAATACGCTTTTTCGTTACTTTTTTAGTCTTAGCCATTGCTTATTTGGTATTATTTAGTTGCTTTTTTCTTGTTAGCAACTGTTTTACGTTTTCCTTTACGTGTACGAGTGTTATTTTTAGTCCTTTGTCCACGTACAGGTAAGCCTTTACGGTGACGAAGTCCACGATAGCATCCAATATCCATCAAACGTTTAATGTTTAATTGAATCTCTGAACGTAAAGCACCTTCAACCTTAATTTCGTCATTAATGATTGTACGGATAGCCGCCAATTGATCATCGGTCCATTCTTGTACTTTCACACTACGGTCAATACCAGCTTGGTCTAATATGCGTTGCGCTGTAGCCCTGCCGATACCGAAAATGTAAGTAAGCCCGATCTCTCCTCTTTTGTTTCTTGGTAAATCAATACCTGATATCCTTGCCATATTTTAATTAAATGATTTGAATGAATGAAGAATAGAATGAGCGAATGATTTATTCTACCATTCTATCATTTCTGTCTTCAAAATTTCGCTTAGCCCTGGCGTTGTTTGTATTTAGGGTTCTTTTTGTTAATCACGTAAAGCTTGCCCTTACGACGAATTATTTTGCAATCAGCGCTACGCTTCTTAATGGATGCTCTAACTTTCATCTTATTTATATCTATAAGTTATTCTGCCTTTTGTCAGGTCATAAGGAGACATTTCCAATTTCACTTTGTCGCCAGGTAAAATCTTAATGTAATGCATACGCATCTTCCCAGATATATGAGCAATTATCTCATGCCCATTTTCAAGTTCAACACGAAACATAGCATTCGACAATGCTTCCTTAATGATACCGTCTTGTTCAATAGAGGCTTGTTTAGCCATATTTTATTGATTTCTATTTAATTACACCCAATAATTCGGGGTTGCAAAATTAAATAAAAAAATTTAATATTTAATTTTTTTGTTTCAAAACTTCTTCAATAAGCTCAAACGTTGATAGCACGTCTGCCTTACCCTTCTTTATTGCAACCGTATGCTCAAAATGAGCTGACGGCTTACCATCCACAGTACTCACTGTCCAGCCATCTTTCCAGAATTTCACACCAGCCTTCCCCATATTAATCATAGGTTCAATCGCAAGTACCATCCCCTCTTCCAGCTTAATTCCAGAACCACGCTTTCCATAGTTTGGAACCTCGGGTTTTTCGTGGAGCTTAAAGCCCACTCCATGCCCAACCAGTTCCTTTACAACACCGTAACCATGCTTTTCAGCATGCTCCTGCACCGCATAACTAATGTCGCCAATTCTTAGGCCAGAAACAGATTTCTCGATGGCTTTATCTAAAGACTCTTTTGTTATCTGCAACAGACTCTCAATTTGCGGATCAATTTCGCCAACAGCAAAAGTATATGCCGAATCACCAAAGAACCTATTTAGAATAACACCACAATCTACAGATATAACGTCACCGTCTTTAAGTTCATAGTCTCCCGGAAAGCCGTGAACGACCTGATCATTAGGTGAAATACACAAAGAGTAGGGAAATCCGTTATAGTTCAAAAAGGCTGGTATGCCTCCGTTGTCCCTGATAAAGGTTTCGGCTAGCTTATCAAGCTGGATGGTTTTTACACCAGGCTCAATAATTTTTGCGACCTCTGCTAAAGTTTTAGAAACTAATAAGGAACTTTTCCTTATTAGTTCAATTTCTTCAGCAGTTTTATAATAAACCTTAGGCATATTCTTAGATAGCAGAACCAGCTGTTCCCGCCGCCATTGGAGTACGGCCTCTTAGCCTTCCTGTCTTCATTAATCCGTCATAATGACGCATCAACAGGTGACTCTCTATTTGTTGCAAAGTATCCAATACAACACCTACCAAGATCAACAAAGAGGTTCCACCATAAAAATGTGCGAACTGGCTATTTATATCAAACTTGCTTGCTAGAGAAGGTAAGATCGCTATGATCGCTAAAAACACAGAACCTGGAAGCGTAATTTTAGAAATAACGGCATCCATGTACTCGCTAGTTGTTGCACCCGGCTTCACACCTGGTATGAACCCTCCATTTTTCTTCATATCATCCGACATTTGAACAGGGTTAACTGTAATAGCGGTGTAGAAGAATGTAAATGCAATGATTAATACCGCAAAGGTTACATTATATGCCAGTGACGTGTAGTTACTTAAAGAGGTTAAGAAAGAACCTTGTGCATTTGGGAAAAACTGACCTACCGTAGCTGGAATAAACATAATAGCCTGTGCAAAAATGATCGGCATTACACCAGCGGCATTAACCTTTAAAGGAATATACTGGCGCACACCACCATATTGTTTATTACCAACGATCTTCTTAGCATACTGCACAGGGATCTTACGAACACCCTGTACAATCAGAATTGTAAATATTACAATAAAGAAAAGCGCAATTAGCTCTACGGTGAAGGCTATCACACCTCCGTTTCCGCCTATTCTGGATTGAAACTCGGATAATATCCCTGAAGGCAATTGAGCAATAATACCTGTCATAATGATCAACGAAATACCATTACCAATACCTTTATCAGTAATCTTTTCACCCAACCACATAACAAACAGAGTTCCTGCTGTAAGAATTACCATCGAAGAAATAGTAAACCAGGGCTCCGGCATAAACTTAGCATCCACCGCAATTTGCGTACGAGCATAAGCTGTAGCTTGAACAAGCGTAATAATAACCGTTAAATAACGAGTTAACTGGTTAAGTTTTTTCCTTCCACTTTCACCTTCTTTCTGCATCTTCTGGAAATACGGAATAGCTATACCCAACAGCTGCACCACAATGGATGCAGAAATATATGGCATAACACCTAACGCAAAAATTGATGCACGAGAGAATGATCCCCCGGCAAACATATTTAATAAACCAAGTAACCCTTCTTTTTGCTGATTTTCCAGCGCAACAGGATTAACACCAGGCAAAACAATAAATGAGCCTATACGGTAAATTAAAAGAAATAAGAGTGTGTTTAAAATACGCACTCTTAAATCCTCTATCT
>CBIHNR010000083.1:0-23604 GCA_966211215.1 uncultured Pedobacter sp. | reverse complement strand
CCCCGGTTACAAACAATAATAAACTGCCATTATTTCTTTTATTGAAACCAAAGGAAATGACGGTTAAAAGGAATTGTCTACCTCCGAAACGTCATAGAGAACGTATTATCATGAACTAAACGTTTGTATTGTGGGGTATGTGGCGATCGGTTTTGAAAATTTCCTTTTGGCCATCAATAACATCAACTCCCCATCGCATCGTTCCGGCCCACTTACACGAAGCTTGGCCTTCTGTTATTGCCTTGGAAATGGCATCCCAACTTTTTTTGGTTTGCTCTTCTGAAACTTCTTGCGGCATCAATCGTATCGGCAGATGCTCGTCTTTATAGTCTTTTTCTAGCGTATGCATTACATTTATAATGACGCGAGAACAAAAACCTTTATACTCATTCCTGTTAAACAAAACCGCAGATTTATTCAAACTGCGATTCTGTAAATTGCGAATAGCCCCAAACTTAATGCTTTCATTTGTTGTGAAAGTTTTGTTTTTAAAAGGACACAAAGAGCTTGTTGTTTTCATCGCCATTTAATGAGCTCTTGCTCATGCAGGTTTCATTTAGTTGCCGGGGGCCCTTAGAAATGTGCGGCGGTATTTTTTTATATATTCTGAGGGGTTTATACCGAATATTTTATTGAATTGTTCCCTGAAATATTTTGGATCATTAATGCCAACAGCATAGCTAACCTCCTTAACCTGAATATCCGTTTTTATCATTAGTTCGGCAGCTTTCTTTAGGCGGATATAGCGAATAAATTCGGTTATAGAAAGTCCGGAAATTGCTTTTACTCTCCTATAGATCGTGGTTCGGCTCATTTTCATTTCCTTAATAAAAACCTGCACATTAAAGTCTCTGTCTTCGATGTGGCGTTCCACAATTTCTATTCCTGTTTTAAGGAATGTACTGTATTCTTCAGGCACTTTTTCATTATTGCCCTGCAGCGTTACTTCGTTAAAGAAGAATTTTTTCAGGGCATCGCGGCTTTTTAATATACTTTTAATGCGTGCAACTAATAAATCCTTTTCAAAAGGCTTGGTAACATAATCGTCCGCTCCGCATTCAATCCCTTTTAGTTTTACTTCGGGTGATGAAGTGCCGGTTAAAAGAATTACAGGTATATGGCTATATTCTAAAGTTTCTTTAACCTTTGAACAAAACTCTACGCCACTGATTCCTGGCATAACAATATCTGAAATGATGATATCCGGTTCTGTTTTCTTCAATATTTTTAAAGCATTTTCTGCACTTTCCGCTTCAAAAACGGTGTATGAACTTTCCAGCAACTGGCCGATGTAGTTCCGCATTTCAGCATCATCGTCCACTATAAGTACTTTAGGCCTCTGCTCAATTACCCCTTCGTAAACCTGGTTCATGTTTTCCGAAACAGTTTGCTTAGCCTCTGGCCCGCGGCCTGCTGTTTCGGTAGATGGTTCAGTGGGCAGGGGTGTATCCGCTGATTTTTCCCAATTTATGGCTTCTTCAGTGATGCTTTCTGCATGAGTTGGTATTTTATAAACAAAAACGGTCCCCTCTTCTGCCGTACTAGAATAAGTTAAAGACCCGCCTTGAATTTCAGCTATTTTCTTGGAAACAAACAGACCGATACCAAAGCCACTTGTTTTGGATGGAGTATCCACCTGCTCAAGCCGGAAGAACTTTTCAAAAAGTTTGTCCCCTATGTGTGCAGGAATAACTGCTCCGGTGTTTTTTACAGACATAACCGCATTGCCATCCTCTTCTTTTAACACAAAAGATACGGAGCCCTGCCCCTCACTATATTTTATGGCATTGGAAATAAGGTTGAATAATACAATTTCAATTTTTTCCCGATCGGCAAAGGCCAGCAATTTATCGGAGACATTCTGGAAACTGTAATTAATTTTCTTTGCTTTTACCTGGATGTTGAAACACAGAAATACCTCATTGCATACCTCAACTAAATTCAGTACTTCAGGCTTAAGCGCTGATATTTCGTTGTTCGTGCTTTTAAATAATAGCAGCTGGTCTACAAGGCTTAGCAACCTTTTTGTATTTCTGTGAACGGCGCTAACATCTACAAAATTGATATTTTCCTTATTGGTTAAAAGGTCAGTTATCGGGTTTACGATAAGCGTTAAGGGAGTGCGCAGCTCGTGGGCTATATTGGTAAAAAAGGAAATCTTTTTTTCATTTAATTCTGTTTCCTGGGCAGCTTTTAAACCCGATAATTTTACCTCATACTTCAATCGTGACTTTTCCTTCTGATAATACACATAGACATAGACTGCCGAACCGGTTATCAACATATATATACAATAAGCCCACCAGGTGCGGTACCAGGGTGGTAAAATTGTTATCCTAATTTCTATAGGTTCAGGGTTCCAGATGCCATCATTATTGGAAGCCCGAACTTTAAAAGTATACTCCCCCGGATCCAAATTGGTGTATATGGCCCTGCGATTTTTACTGGCCTTATTCCAATTTTTCTCAAAGCCTTCAAGAATATATGCGTACTGATTCTTTTGCTGTGATATATAATTTAATGCCGAAAACTCTATAGTAAATACCGATTGGTCGTAGTTTAGGGTAATTTCTTTGGTTAAGCTGATGTCCGTTTTTAAAGGAGAATCAGGATCTGATGGGCTGACCGAAGTATTGAAAATTTGAAAATCTGTAAATACCACCGCAGGAGGATTCTTATTTTCTTTGATTCTATCTGGGTTAAAAATGGTAAAGCCGTTTATTCCTCCAAATACAAAGTCCCCGTTCTTCAGCCTTAAATGAGCATTCATTTTGAATTCATTTCCCTGAATTCCGTCACTCACATTGTATGTCCTTATTTTCTTTGTTTCAGGGTTATAGCTGCAAATTCCATTATTGGTGCTTAACCATAAATTTCCTTTTCTGTCTTCATAAATTCCATAAATAATATCGCTGGGTAAACCGTCTTTGGCATAGAGATTAGAAAACTTATTGCTTTTCTTATCAAACAAGCTTAATCCCTCATTTGTGCCTATCCATATTCTGCCTTTATGATCTTCAGTTATTGTAAGAAGTCTATTATTACAAATAGAGTGTGGGTCTTTGTCATTATGAGTAAATCTTATCCTTTTATTAGTTTTCCGATCCAGTATTTGTAATCCGAGCCAGGAAGCTAAATAAAGATTTCCATCGCGGGCGTCGAGCATATCGCAAATATTATTTTGCCGGCCATGTCCCTCGGTCGGATAATTAATCAAGCGGTTGGCTTTCTGGTCAAAAAGCATCAGGCCATTAAGTGTTTCGATCCAAATATTCCCCTGCTTGTCTTCAAAAAGGTACATTACATTGGGGTCTATTAAGTCCTTGCCTGGGCCGCTTTTGTCGCTTTTCTTATAATGGGTAAATTTATTAGTGGCAGGATTGTACTGATCGAAACCACCATCCCAATATCCGAGCCATATTATTCCTTTCTTATCTACTAAGATTGAAGTAACCACATTAGTACTTATGGCATTGGCAAGAGCCGGTGAAGCCTGATATCGGGTAAATTTTTTAGTTTTTGGATTGAATTTGTTTAATCCTCCGCCATCTGTACCAATCCAGATATTTCCTTGATTATCTTCGGCCAGGGAGGAAATATTGTTATTGCTTAAGCTATTTTCCGATGCCAGATTAGTCCTGTAGGTGTCAAAATTGCGTTCGGTTAAGAAATTTACACCGCCAGCATAAGTACCTAGCCAAAAATTCTGGTTCCTGTCTATATAAATGTCATTTACAGAATTTGAGCTTAAGCTCTCCGGATCTCCGGTATTATGCGTGTAATGGTAAATGTTAGTCCTGCCCGGATCTATAATATAAAAGCCCTTGTTCACTGTTCCTGCCCATATTCTTCCATATTCATCCTCTACAAAACCGGTAATCAGAGCATTCAATTCACCCTTCTTGAGAAAAGGAACCATTTTATTTTCCTTTGTGGAATAGCAGTAAATGCTGTTAATGGTGGAGAACAAGATATTATGATGACGATCTTCTAAGACTTGAGTGATGTCTTTTACAGGGATATCTTTTCGCTCGGTTAGTTTTTTTAGCCTGGTGTTATAATTGTAAATAAAGTTTTGTCTGGTAACCATCCAGCAAATTCCCTGGCTATCAATATACATTGCCCTTATTTCATCATCCCCTGAAAATTTGAAAAGGTACCGGAATTCCTTATCATCCCTGCGTTTTGCGTAAACTTGTGTGCCCGCAGAAGTATAAAGCGTTTTATCTTTATCCTCAACCAAATTAATTGCTCTTTTTTTAAGTTCGGTATGGATAATGAAGGAGTTGGTATTTCTGTCGTACCTGCACAGGCCTAAAGCAGTGCCAATCCAAAGATTTTTATCAGAGTCTTCGAAAATTAGGAAAATTTCATTGTCAGGTAAACTGCCGGAATCATTTAAACCATGTTTAAATACTTTACAGGAATAACCATCGTACCTGTTTAAACCATTGTCTGTGCCGATCCAGATAAAGCCCAGATAATCTTGAAAGATGGTTTTAACGTGGCTGTTTGATAAACCCTCAAGCACCGAGATCTGATTATATTTGTAATTGTAGCTTTGGCTAAACCCCAAAACCGGCAAATACAGAAGTACTATTAAAAGCTTTTTTAACATAGCATAAAAATCTGCCACTAATAAAGTTACTGAAGTTTTCTGTTTAAACGCTAAACTCATTGTTAGGCACACCCGAACCAAATTGCTGCCTAATGATGAGGCGGAAAGGGCTTCTACGTAAGACGTCTGAAACATCCTCCGGATCAATCCTATCGGCAGATGCTCCTCGTTTAGTGTTTCATTTAGTTGCCGGGGGCCCTTAGAAATGTGCGGCGGTATTTTTTTATATATTCTGAGGGGTTTATACCGAATATTTTATTGAATTGTTCCCTGAAATATTTTGGATCATTAATGCCAACAGCATAGCTAACCTCCTTAACCTGAATATCCGTTTTTATCATTAGTTCGGCAGCTTTCTTTAGGCGGATATAGCGAATAAATTCGGTTATAGAAAGTCCGGAAATTGCTTTTACTCTCCTATAGATCGTGGTTCGGCTCATTTTCATTTCCTTAATAAAAACCTGCACATTAAAGTCTCTGTCTTCGATGTGGCGTTCCACAATTTCTATTCCTGTTTTAAGGAATGTACTGTATTCTTCAGGCACTTTTTCATTATTGCCCTGCAGCGTTACTTCGTTAAAGAAGAATTTTTTCAGGGCATCGCGGCTTTTTAATATACTTTTAATGCGTGCAACTAATAAATCCTTTTCAAAAGGCTTGGTAACATAATCGTCCGCTCCGCATTCAATCCCTTTTAGTTTTACTTCGGGTGATGAAGTGCCGGTTAAAAGAATTACAGGTATATGGCTATATTCTAAAGTTTCTTTAACCTTTGAACAAAACTCTACGCCACTGATTCCTGGCATAACAATATCTGAAATGATGATATCCGGTTCTGTTTTCTTCAATATTTTTAAAGCATTTTCTGCACTTTCCGCTTCAAAAACGGTGTATGAACTTTCCAGCAACTGGCCGATGTAGTTCCGCATTTCAGCATCATCGTCCACTATAAGTACTTTAGGCCTCTGCTCAATTACCCCTTCGTAAACCTGGTTCATGTTTTCCGAAACAGTTTGCTTAGCCTCTGGCCCGCGGCCTGCTGTTTCGGTAGATGGTTCAGTGGGCAGGGGTGTATCCGCTGATTTTTCCCAATTTATGGCTTCTTCAGTGATGCTTTCTGCATGAGTTGGTATTTTATAAACAAAAACGGTCCCCTCTTCTGCCGTACTAGAATAAGTTAAAGACCCGCCTTGAATTTCAGCTATTTTCTTGGAAACAAACAGACCGATACCAAAGCCACTTGTTTTGGATGGAGTATCCACCTGCTCAAGCCGGAAGAACTTTTCAAAAAGTTTGTCCCCTATGTGTGCAGGAATAACTGCTCCGGTGTTTTTTACAGACATAACCGCATTGCCATCCTCTTCTTTTAACACAAAAGATACGGAGCCCTGCCCCTCACTATATTTTATGGCATTGGAAATAAGGTTGAATAATACAATTTCAATTTTTTCCCGATCGGCAAAGGCCAGCAATTTATCGGAGACATTCTGGAAACTGTAATTAATTTTCTTTGCTTTTACCTGGATGTTGAAACACAGAAATACCTCATTGCATACCTCAACTAAATTCAGTACTTCAGGCTTAAGCGCTGATATTTCGTTGTTCGTGCTTTTAAATAATAGCAGCTGGTCTACAAGGCTTAGCAACCTTTTTGTATTTCTGTGAACGGCGCTAACATCTACAAAATTGATATTTTCCTTATTGGTTAAAAGGTCAGTTATCGGGTTTACGATAAGCGTTAAGGGAGTGCGCAGCTCGTGGGCTATATTGGTAAAAAAGGAAATCTTTTTTTCATTTAATTCTGTTTCCTGGGCAGCTTTTAAACCCGATAATTTTACCTCATACTTCAAGCGTGATTTTTCTTTTTGGTAGTACACATAGATATACACTGCCGAACCTATTACCAGCAGGTAAAAGCTATAAGCCCACCAGGTGCGGTACCAGGGAGGTAGCACGGTAACGTATATTATTTTTTCTTTGGTGTTCCAAATTCCTGATGCATTGGTTGATTTAATTTTAAGAACATATTCCCCCTCATTAAGCCGCGAATAATTGATAGTTCGCAGCTTGTTTACATAGTTCCAGGATTTATCCCACCCTTTAAGATAATAAGCATATTGAATTTTTTCCGGCACTGAGTATTCCAGCGCCACATAATCTAAAGAGAGAATAGCTTTGTCGTAAGGTAAAGTGATCTTATTTACAGTATACACATTTTTTGCATCAGGTAAAAATTCACTTCCGGCATTGACTACAGAATTTGCGATGCGGATACCCGATACGATCAAAGACGGAAAATCATGGAACTGCCTGATACTATCGGGATTGAAGATATTAAACCCCTTTATCCCACCGAATATTAACTCACCAGAGCGAAGATGGGCTGAAGCATTGAAATAGAACTGGTTAGATTGCAAGCCATCTGCCGCATAAAAGTTAGAGATTTTTCCGGTAGATGGTGTTACTTTCGAAATGCCATTATTGGTACTTACCCAGATATTCCCTTTATTATCTTCTTCAATGTTAAGAACTTTGTTGTTACACAGGCCGTTTTCTTCTGTATAGCTGGTGAAATGATTTGATTTAGTGTCGAAGGCGATTAAACCGCGCCCATATGTACCGATCCATAATATTCCCTTCCTGCTTTTATGCAATGCTCTGACAATAGTTTTCAGGTTGATGGCCTTATCTATCCCCCGCACTTTATTTGCGTGCATAATCCCTGCCAGCCCGCCCATCCAAAAGTTATTTTTATCATCGTCGGTAATGGCTAAAATATCTGTCCCGACATCAAAAGGTGCTGAAGTGAACGAATTGGTTTGCCTGTTGAACTTAAATAGCCTGGTGTTTTTTCGCTTCCACTCACCCCGAAGGCACAGCACCCAAACATCTTCGTTCTTATCTATATAGAGCCGCCATATCGAATGATCCATAGCGGGGTTTTGGAAATTGACTTTCTTAAAGGCTTTCGAGTCTAAATTGTATTTAATGACCCCAACACCATACGACCCTATCCACATATTATCCTTTGCGTCCCTAACGATACTGGAAATCCGATTATTTGACAGTACATTATTTTTCCCAACAGAATAGACGTAATTTTTGAAACTATTCTGTTTCCTATCCCATATACTTAAGCCACCACCGTCCGTACCAATCCAGACATTATCATTGCGATCTTCACAGAAAGAGAATGTAAAATTATTAACAAGGCTGTTTGGATTACTGGCACTATGCGTATAAGTTTTAAACTGATTTTTCCTCTCATCAATTACCTGGATCCCACCCCGTAGCGTACCGATCCATTTGCAGGATCGGTCGTCCTCGATAATGGTGAACAGCGCGTCACTGGACAATGCATCTCTGAACGGGCTTGATACCCGGGGCATACCGTTTGCTATCCCATCGATCTGCAACAATCCCTGCCCGTCAGTGGCTATCCACAAACGTGCGCTTTTATCGGATATAACGCTGGAAATACGGGCCATGTTAACAAGTGGCCCTCCCAGGTCAAATTTATCTACTATTTTAGTTTTGACATCATAGTGCAACATGCCATGTTTGGTTCCGATCCACAAATTCCCGAGTATGTCAGGCGTAATACAGGTAGCTGCGGAAACATCATTATTTGTTAGGATCAGTTGTCGGGATCCCAGGTCATAAAGTGCCAATCCCAGGCCCGCGATAGCAACCCACATCCGGCCTTCGTATGGCGAGGACATGGCTTCAACCGAATAATGTTTAGAGAGCTTTTCGGCAATCCCCGAAATCGGTATCCTATTGGCCTCTTTGCTGCCGCTTTGGCAAAACAACAGTCCTATATCGTTTGCGCCGATGTAAATATTCCCCTTAGTGTCCTTCTGAATAGCGTTAACCCAGTTGGTAACGGGCAATTGGGTGCCATTTGAAACGCGATAGTTTACTTTGGCAAACTGAAGTGTCTTATTTTCGTAAACGCCAACCCCTTTTTGGGTTCCGACCCAAATATTACCCAGGCCATCCGAACTTATGGCAGTGATAATATCGTCTGGAAGAGAGGCGGGGTCATTGTATTTATTCCGGAACACCTTGAAAGAATAACCGTCGTATCTGTTGATTCCGTCTAGAGTGCCAAACCACATTAAACCGAATTTATCTTTATGGATTGCAGTTACCGTATTATTGGAAAGCCCATTTTCAATGCCTAGATAATGAACGTTTTGGGAAAAAACAGTTGCAATAAACGTTGAGAAAACAAACGTTAATATGGCAAAAACATTAAATGGCATATTGGTTGTCATTGGTTTTATCTAACAGACAAGTTTTCGGAGTTTTTAAAAAAATAAATTGGTGAATAAACTGGTATTTGATTGCCTTTTAGGCTAACGCTTACGCCGGCAATAGATTATCATCGGCACCTGTAATCTTACCAGATTACCTTTCTCTCCTGTGCATAATTTACATGGCTTAGGATTAGTGAAAAGATTGTCAATGAAAAGACGAGCTTTCGTTTGTTTATAGTGTTCATTTAGTTCAATTGGTTAGTATTCCGGCTTACCCTCAATGCTATTAAGTTAAGGAAATAGCAAGCGAAAAATCCCGTAAAGCGTGCTACCCTCTCTGCCTTCGGCATCTCTCCCAGTCCAAAGGACTCCTTCGGAGGGGGAGAGAAAGGTCAACCCACGCCGGATAAATCGCTTAACTTAATAGCATTGGGCTTACTTTACCCATCATTCTTCATCCCCTGGTATTATATTGCAATCTTCGTTTGTCCGCTAAAGCTGAAACTGAAAAGCTTAGAAAGAAACTATTGAATACATTTTTATACTCATCACAAACAATCAAGAAATGGCGACAGTCGGTTAAAAAAATCGGTTTTATCTATTGGCTTCTGATAATACTAATGTAGCTGCCGCTTGTATTTTGGACGTGCTGAAATGTTTCTTTTGCCAGCACGATTGTTAACCTTTTTAAGAAAAATGCGCTTTTTACACATCCAAAACACCTGCGCCTGAATTCTTCACATTTGAGTAAACCGTACTGACATTATTTACTTCTTCAGCACGAGCTTAATGCAAGCACCTCCACCTGCAGCCAACTTCACATTTAGAATATCTTTTCTTGTAATATTTTTCTTCGTTACCTTGTAAGTTTCCCGGTTTGTTAAATAATGAGCAGTGTCCCCATCTTCTATAACCTCTGCCACAAAAGTACCCTGTGGTAAAAATGACATCGGAATCTGAAGTACCCGTTCCTTTTCATTTGTAGCAGCGCCTATTAGGTACACTCCATCTGAAGCTTGCCGCATGGTTACTATATATTCCCCAATTTCGCCTGCTAAAGTTTTACTTTCCTTCCAGGGCATTTTTTGAGCCGAAAGAAAACTGAGCAGTTCCGGATATTTCTGATAATACTCGGGAATATCAGGAATAATGGTTGCCCCGGAAAACGTGATGAGCGTACGGGCAGCCTCTGAAACAACAGTGGATGGAACTTCCATATTGTTGTCTTTTCGTGTGGTTTTTCCCTGACGCAGGTCGAACATCCCATTGTTCATATCGACAGGCCCTGCTATCATATTGACAAAGGCTGAGGTGACAAACGTTTTGGGATAGAATATATCTTTACCATCGAGTTGTGCTTTGCAGTATTCACGTGTGACAGCATTTGGCCAGGTACGCATCTGGCCGTAAGGATGGACAGGCCCGTCATGAAAATCAACCAGCAGTTTGTTCTTTGCACATAATTCAGTGAGCATTTTTGTGCGGATATTTTTTTCTTCAGGCTTACCTGCCATAAAACCGTACTTCAGGCCGGCAGCCCCCCATTGGCCATATTGCTGCAGTGTTTGTTCTATAGGAAATCTCTTTCCACCCACGTCATTCAGGTAGAGCCATACACCCACACCTTTTTCTTTCCCATACCGGATGATATTCTGCACATCCTTTGCTTTATCCCCTTTTAATGGATCTGAGTCCTTTGAAAATTCTGGCCCATACCAGTTGGCATCAAGTACCAGGTGCGGAAAGCCCTGTTTAGCAGCAAAATCAATCATCTTAACCCAGGAAGGATAGTTCATTTCATAATGGAAGCCTTCCCAAACGGCGCCATCTATCCTCCAGTCCCAAAGGGCAACACCTGGCTTTACCCAGGAAAAATCCATTTCAGGGGCGGGGTTTAGCAATTCCAGTAAGTGCGAATCAACCAGTTCACCTGGGCTGTTGCCTGAAAAAATAACTCTCCAGGCAGAGTGGTATCCCGGATGAAGCTTCCGTGGTTTGGAACTGACAGAAAACGAAAGTTCTCCTTTTTTAGATCGCAATTTAAGAGGTTCGCCCTCATCCAAACAGGCTTCGTGAATGGCCATATATCGATCATTTCTAGCTTTAATAGTCATCACCGGCATTCTGTCGCCATCAGCCTCCGAGAGCAATTCCGGGCCGATATTATGCTTTTCCCCATTATAATACCAAGCCGTAAAATCACCGGAAAAGTTAAAGCCGGTAAGTTCAGATTGGACTTCCTGTTCCAATTTACTTTCCTGCGGGATAAGATACCGGAACGCTACCCCATCATTGTAAGCCCGCAATACCAGGTTCATTTTCTCTGAATTATTTGGGGAGGAAAGCCTGAGTGTTAATTCATTATAACGATCAGGAACTATTTGCCGCTTACCCCAAACAGGCTTCCATACAGCATTTATTGTTTTTCGATCCTGGGCTGTAACTGTCCATCCTGCCGAAGGAATTTTACCACTTTTTACTGTCTCAAACCCGATTGGTGATCTCGCTATTAATAGTTTTTTGTTAGCGGAAAAACTATACCAATAAGTACCATTAGGCTGCTTCTCTACCTTGATTTCCAGATTTTTATCCGGAGAATACAAAGCGTATGCCTTCTGGGAAGTTTGCGCATATACTGCACCCAAAAGACTTTGGAGAATTAAAAATAGAGTTGAAAATTTCATGTTTTTTTAAAAAAATTTAGCGTGTGTTTAAACTCGACTAATATACTTCTCTTGTTACAAACTCCTAATATCAGCCCCCTTATTTTATAATTAATCCCTTTATGGTTCCCGATATGAAGCGGGTAAAACCTTGCCATTTTCGCTTAGCAAGTTTCTGAATCCAACATCAGTATTTAATACTTCAGAAGCTTCTATGCAATTTCTAAGGTGATCACGAACAATCGACATGTCCATCGTGGTGGCAATAGAAGTATTTGCTCTTTTTCAATTATCATCGAAACACTCATTCTCAGGTGAAAAAGATGGGTTTATTAAACCAGTACAAATAAATAAGCAAAAAAAGAAACGAATCATTGTCTAATATATATGTGTGGTGTGTTATTAAAGGACGCATAATCGAGCTTATCCATACTCTAAATATTAATTCAGAAAAAAAATCTAACACCTTTTTAAGATCGGAATCTTAGATAAGCATAAAGTATTGACATTCAACTTCGACATAAGCATCAAAGCCTCTCTTATTTTAGTCAAGAAAGAATAAACAATGATTATAGCTTATTGTAGAGCTACCAATACAAAATTAGTGCTCAGGGTGATGGTTGAAATGTCGAACAACAAATTTGTTGTAGTAGCCAATAAATCCTTTCTAGGTTAACAAAATAACTCTGATTATTAACATCTCAACGATTAGCAACGAACAAATCGCTGCATCTTTACAAAATTGTAATAGACCAATTAATCAATTTATAAGCCATTTTATGAACGTTTCTACTTTCGAAACTTCCCCTAGTACACAAAAGCATAAATTAATAACAGGACGCTTCAGGCTGTTTTTTAAAGGTATCCTACCGGTTTGTTTGGCGTTGTTGAATTGGCTTCCCGTTTCCACGAAAGCTCAAACGGCAACTTCTTATAACTGGGGCAACGTAGCCATTGGTGGTGGCGGATTTGTGTCAGCGATCATCACCAGCAAGGAACAACCTGATTTGATGTATGCCAGGACCGACGTTGGCGGAGCCTACCGTTACGACAGGGCAAACAGCAAATGGATTCCTTTGATGGATTGGGCATCCGATCAACAACAGGGTATATTGGGTGTTGAGTCAATCGCTATCGATCCTAAAAATCCGGCTACGGTTTACATGCTTACTGGCATATCTTATTTCAATAGTGGAAAATCATTTCTACTTAAGTCAACCGACTATGGCGCGAACTTTTCTGTCACGGACGTGACTAACCAGTTTAAAGTTCACGGAAACGGACTGGGCCGGCAAAATGGCGAAAAACTACATGTGGACCCGAATAATAGTTCCATTATTTACTGTGGTACACGCTGGAACGGTTTGTTTAGAAGTAATAACGGTGGGAGCTCCTGGAGTCGGCTTACGGGTTTAAATGTAACTACTACTCCAAATGAAAACGGTGTAAGCTTTGTCGTTGTAGATAAGTCCATCACCGCAAATGGTGCCTCCCAACGGATTTTTGCCGGTGTTTCCCGTACTGGCAATAACCAGAACTTATACATGAGTTCGGACGGTGGAACCACTTTTACAGCTTTGGTAAATGCTAACCTTGGTGCTAACCTAATGCCACAAAGAGCAGTTTTATCAGGAGATGGTAACTTGTTCATTACTTATGGTAACGGAGCCGGGCCTCATGGACATTGGTCTTTAACTAACGAGGATCTTACTTCCGGACAGATCTGGAAATATACTATTGCCAGCAATACCTGGACAAACGTAACTCCCTCGGGATATAGCCGGGCCTTCGGAGGTATTAGTGTTGATCCGGCAAATCCGCAACGTTTGGTAGCTTCAACTATTAATACCTACATGCAACAGGGTTCTTCTGGCTGGGGAGATCGTTTTTTTCTAAGTACTAATGGTGGCAACTCCTGGACCGATATTGTTGATAGTCGTGGTTTTACAATGGACTCTAACGGCGTTACCTGGGTGGCTTCATCTACAATTCATTGGGCTGGATGCATTGAGTTTGATCCTGCAAATACCAACCGGGTATGGGTAACCTCAGGGAACGGGATTTTTGTAAATGAAGACATCAACAGCTCTAAAATCTGGAAGTTTAATGTGAAAGGTTTGGAAGAAACGGTGCCTTTAAACGCAGTCAGTATTACTGGCGGCCCCTTTATTTCTGTAATTGGCGACTATGATGGCTTCCGCCATACCGATGTTACTGCTTATGCACCCATTCATACGCCTTCAATGGGAACAACCACCGGCTTAGCGTATGCTACAAAAAACACAAGTAAGCTGGTTCGAGTGGGAAACTCCATGTTTTATTCCACTGATATGGGAGTTTCCTGGACAAAGATCAATACCATTAATGGATCAAAAGGCCAGGTAGCACTTTCTGCAAACGGAAATGTATTACTGCACAGCCCCGACGGATCCAGCACTACTTACCGGAGTACCGACAATGGACTTAACTGGACTGCCGTGTCGGGACTGAATTTCAGTAATGTTGTCCCGGTAGCCGATGGGGAAAATGCCAATAAGTTTTATGCGTATAATAATTCTTCGGCGCTAATGATGGTAAGCAATGATGGTGGCGCAACATTTACATCCGGTGGTAATCCCGGTAATGGAGGGTCGAGGATTATTCGTACCGTTCCGGGCAGAGAAGGGCATATCTGGGTTGCTTGCTACGCCAACGGCTTATCCAGATCTGTTAACTCTGGAACGTCATTCAGTAAACTTGCAGCGGTGAGCTATTGCGGAGCTGTTGGGATAGGTAAAGCCGCCCCTGGAAGCGCTTACGAAACTATTTATATTTATGGAACAGTCGGTGGTGTGCTTGGTATCTATCGGTCAATAGATGAGGGTACAAGCTGGACAAGGGTGAATGACGATGGCCACGAATACGGTGGTCCCGGTAACGGCCAGTTTGTATTGGGAGATATGAATGTTTACGGCAGGGTGTATATGAGCACAGCCGGAAGAGGTGTTGTTTATGGAGAACCTGCGGCTGGCCAACAGATCAACCTGAATACTGCACCTTTCAGCATTGACGAAAATGCCACAGTGGGAACCGTTGTTGGCACCCCAACACCTGTTGATGTAACGGAGACAAATCTGCATAGCTGGTCCATAATTTCGGGCAATACCAATAACGTCTTTACAATTGATGTTGCAAGCGGAAAGTTGAGTGTAGCCGCAAATCCTGATTTTGAAACCAAGGCTTCATATACATTAACGCTTGGTTTTCGAGATAAAAATGAAATTCCTTCAGAGGGAAAGGTGACAATAAACCTCGTTGATGTAAACGAAGCGCCATCAGATATTTCTCTGAGCAAAATGGTTATCGTACATCAAAATACGGTGGGAGCGGTGCTTGCAGACCTTACAGCCACTGATCCTGATGTAAGCTCGGCCATTACTTATAGCTTAGTTACGGGTACCGGAAGTGACGATAACGCATCTTTTAGTATCGTTGGTAATCAGCTTAAAGCAAATGTTATTTTTAATTACGATACAAAAAAGTCTTATAACCTGCGTTTGAAAGCTTTGGATAACGGTGGACTCTCATTCGAAAAATCCTTCAATTTGCAGGTGAAGAAATCGGCAGGCTTAGCCATCAATAATTTGCAGGTAAAGGTGGCGAATGAAATTTGTGCATCGAATAATGATGGAAAAATAACTGTTACGGCGGCCTCCAATTATAACTACAAAGCGATACTAATTGGAGCAGCTGCGCCAAAAGATTTCAGTTTTACTCAAAATCTGGAGATCCCTTCTTTGGTGGCAGGAACGTATAATTTGTGTGTTACCAGTGATGAGGTAGCCAATTACAGCCGGTGCTTCGATCTACAGGTTACGGAGCCTGCTGCTTTATCAGTTTATTCTTTTTACGATGAGAAAAACAGAACCGTGCAGTTACAACTTTCAGGTTCAGAAATTTACTATGTTAGTTTGAACGGAAAGGAATTTACAACTAAAGAAAGCAGTTTGAACTTAGCTTTGAACAACGGCGTAAACGATTTGAAAGTAAGTGCCGAAAAGGATTGTCAGGGCGAATTCCAAAAAAGCTTTCTGCTGAGTGATGACAAAACGCTCTTTCCAAATCCCTTCGATACCTATTTGACAATTGGTTTAGGAAGCGACACATCTGCCAAGGCCGTAGTTAATATTTATTCCATCAGCGGGGAGCTATCCTATACAAAAGACACCCAGATAACAGAAGGACGTATTCCATTGCAATTATCCAACCTGCAAAGCGGAGTTTACGTTCTCCGCCTGAAAACAGATCAGGGTGAATCAGCATTTCGAATTGTAAAGAAATAAAAATACATCAATGAAATTTACATATCTAAATAAGAAGTTACCTTTTAAAAGTGCTGTTTTGATAAATCGCTTTGGAGGTGTTTTATTTACCATACTATTAGTTGCATCACTTGCTTGCAAAAAAAAGGGGGCTTCCCAAAGCCCGGCACCTGCAAAAGCAACTCTAGTTTCTCCTCTTGCTAATTCAACCTGCACAACGGGTTCGAATATATCCGGCGGCCAAACCAAAATTACCCTTACCTGGAATGCAGCTGCCAATGCAAATTCATACGAAATAAAGGTAAAAAACCTTCTCACGCAAAGTATAAGCTCACATAATACATCGTCCAATCAAGTAGATGTCAACTTGTTGCAGAATACACCTTATTCCTGGTGGGTGATCTCTAAATCAGGGAACAATTCATCAACTGCTACAAGCGATACATGGAAGTTTTATGCAGCGGGGGAAGCTGCGTTTTCTTATGCTCCATTTCCTGCCGATGTGGTTAGTCCCCAGAATGGGCAATCACTAACAGCTTCCGCAGGTAAAGTAACCTTGGATTGGTCTGCCTCCGACGTGGATAACGACATTGCTTCATATGATGTTTATTGCGGGACCACTACAGCAAATATGACTGTGGTTAAAACCGCATTAACTGAGAGCGCAACAAACGATATCCCGGTAAACGCCGGAACTACCTACTATTGGAAAGTGCTTACCAAAGATAGTAAAGGGAATGTGTCGTGGTCGGATGTGTGGTGGTTTAAAGCGGGGTTGTAAGTTGGAAATAGAACAATCTTTCATTATAGGGTAGACTGACAAATTACTCTTTTGCTTCCATTGCGTAATTACTGTTAGAACGGAAACACCTGATCAGGGTAAACACCCGCTCGTTTAATTCCGGGTTGCAAAGATGTGCTGCCGGACGGCCAATACTGACGGCCCCGGCAGCAACTCAATTCACAAACATGAGTTGTTCTATTTTAACAGAATCCATCTTTAACTAAATGACATTGGCCTTGAGCCTAAAGAGGAATATCTAAGTCTGAATATGCTAGGGTATACGATTGCACAGACATATAAGCATAAGTATCAATGACATAGAAATATGTTTAATAAGCCCGCTTAACTATATCATTTCCAATAAATATCTGATAATCTTTTATTCTTCCTGCACCATTACTATCTGCTGGAACATACCTGAATGAGCTTATATTTTCCTCTTTACCCAGATCAATTACTAAATAATGAGGATATGACGCTTTCTTTAAACTATAATCTGAGCTCCAGTAATTAAATGTCTGGCCGTCGATAGCATTCTCTGCACTTCCATTTTCCTTTGCCAGTTCCTCACTGCTTACATAGGCAATTGTCCAGTTCTGGTGACTTATTACTTTGCCACTTTCGTCAAGCAAATCCAGTTCGGCGATAGAGGCATTATTTTTATTATCGAAAGAATTCAAAGCAGCGATACAGAAATAACGGCCTCTTCCTGCTCTAGAAAGAGTAACCGTTTGCATGGCGTTACCATCTGCAAACTCACTTTGATGATTGGGCTTTAGATTGTTGATTTCGAAAGTAACATTAGGCCGTTTCGACATGGCGAAATCTTTCTCCGGATTAAGCTCATTCAGTATCGGCTCCGCCAATCCCTGTAAAACAGGAGCTTCCGGGCCTACTATATCTAATACCAGAACGTTATTAACACCCTTCTTTAACCAAGGGCCGGGAATATACATGGTTTGAGTAGGCCCGATATTCCAGTACCGTCCTAAACAATGCCCGTTAACCCAAACTACACCTTTCCCCCATTTACGTACGTCTAAATATACGTCGCCAACTTTTTCAACCCTAAATTCTCCCCGCCAAATTCCAGGTACTGCAGATTGCGGCGGCGCCTTCTCAAACTTCAACTTATCCAACATAGTGTCGTCGTACGACAGATTGAACACCTTCCATCCTTTGATGGCAATTGCCCCGGCACTGCTATCAACGAATTGAATCGGCCCTATAAGGCCTTTTCTATCATGTATCTCAGGCCCAAAGTTAATTCGTCCCATGGCGTGTACTAAAATATCAATGGTACTTTCTTTATCCCGGGCTGGAATAGTGGCCTGAAAGTTGCGCTTACGACGGTCCATCACTGTAAGTTTTTTGCCGTTTATAAATACCCAGGCAAAATCGTGTACACCGTGTGCTTTAAATGTGCATTGCGGGCCGGCTGGCAAAACAGTTCGGTACAAAATGCTTCCCTTCGCCTGGTTGTAATACTCCATTGTTTTAGGATTATCAGTAGAGACTGGCGTTGGCAGATTGCTAAACAAGGATGCAAATTTTGTTAATCGAACAGCAGCGAAAGTAGTTGTAGGGTTAGCTGCCGGAGGCTCGGGCAAAGGAGGCTCTCCGGGCATCAAATATTTCGATATTAAATTACGGGTGGCAGTAAACTTTTCAGTCACTTGTCCGGACTCACTAACAGGTGCACCATAGTCGTAACTGGATGCGTCAGGCTTGAAAGGGCGGTCTGCCCCGGCCCAAAAGCCGAAAGTAGTTCCACCATGCGCCATATAAATGCTAAAGGACGCTCCTGTTTGCAGCATGTATTCCATATCCTTTAAATACTGGCCTATTTTGCCATAGCTATGAGGTTTTCCCCAGGTATCAAACCATCCGGAATAAAACTCGCCACACATTAAAGGTCCTTCCGGCTGTACTGCCCTTAATGATTTAAATGATGTCTGAGGATTAGCTCCGAAATTAACTACCTGGAAGAGATCACTGCGAAAACCTTTTTTTAAATGTGCTGTCGGATTACATGCAAAAAGAGGAACATTAAATCCAGCATCAACAATTAACTGCCTCATCAGGCCCATATACTCCGCATCATCAGCATAAAAACCATATTCATTTTCAACCTGGACCATCAGAATAGGCCCTCCGTTAGTTACTTGAAGAGGTGACAGGACTTTTCCTACCTCTTTTAAATATTTACGGGACGCCTCAATATACAAAGGGTCCTTCGTGCGAAGTTTAATGTTATCATTTTTTAGCAGCCACCAAGGCAATCCCCCCATCTCCCATTCCGCGCAGGTATAAGGGCCCGGTCGCAGGATGATCCACATACCTTCTTCTTTAGCTATTTTACAAAATTCGGCAATGTCGGCTTCCCCATCCCATTTAAATACGCCAGGCGTACGTTCATGGAAATTCCAAAAAAGATAGGCACATACAGCATTCATCCCTAGAGACTTCATCATCTTTATCCGGTGCCGCCAATAAGGCCTGGGTACACGTGCGAAATGAAGTTCTCCACATCTGATCTGAAATGGCTTTCCATTTAACAGGAAACTTTCCTTACCAATTTCAAACGTTGCTTTTGGTTCTGGATTTTTATATGAACAGAGTGAGATGGCCATTAATAAGAAGGTGCAGATAAATGCTGTTCGAAATAGCTTTTCCTTTAACATGTAAGCTTATTAATCTAAGTGTATAGTATTTGAAATTGTTGACTTAACCGTTTAACTAAAATTTGCTGACGCTTTCTTAAACCAAAGTTTGCTTGAAACGGCATTTTCGTTATTAGCCCCTTATTTTATAATCAATCCCCTTACGGGTTGTAAATGTAGTCAGGTATCCGTTTCCTGATTTGATTGCTTTTACCTGAATTCCATCAATCGAAATCGGGCTTTCCGTTCTGATTGCACAGGTACCGCCATTCGCGGATTTTATAACTGCCGATTTTAATTTGCCTTCTCTCCATTCCATATCAACAGTAAAAGCACCTCTGGCCTTTAGTCCGGAAACACTTCCCTCCTGCCAGGCTTTAGGAAGCGCTGGTAAAAGATGAAGCTCATCTAAGTGACTTTGCAGTAGCATTTCTGTGATACCGGAAGTAGCTCCAAAATTTCCGTCTATTTGAAAAGGAGGATGAGCATCAAAAAGGTTAGGATACAGTCCGCCCCCTCTTGAAACACTTAAGTCACGCATTAAATCGCGAACTAGTTTATAAGCGTGATCTCCATCCAGTAAGCGGGCCCAGAAATTGATTTTCCATGCCAGGCTCCAGCCGGTTCCTGCATCTCCACGTAATTCGAGCGTTTTCCTGCTTGCCGCTGCAATATCCGGATTTACTAAAGGGGAGATTTCGCGGCCTGGATGCAATCCATACAAATGGCTTACGTGGCGGTGATGCGGTTCCACATCTTCCCAATCTTTGTACCACTCCTGCAGATTGCCTTTTTTCCCGATATGAAGCGGGTAAAGTTTCTCCATTTTCGCTTTTAGCAGGTTTCTGAATTTAACATCTGTATTTAGTGCCTCAGAAGCTTCAATACAATTTCTAAAATGATCACGGACAATCGACATGTCCATCGTGGTGGCAATCGAAGTATTTGCTCTTTTTCCGTTATCATCCAAATACTCATTCTCAGGTGAAAAAGATGGCGCAGTAACCAGATAACCGTTTTTATCTTCAACTAAAAAATCAACCAAGAATTCTGCGGCTCCTTTCAACACTGGATAAACGTCTTTCAGGAAATTTTTATCTTTTGTAAAACGATAATGTTCATAAAGATGACGGCTTAACCATGGAGCTGCCATATACCAGTTCGCCCATTTTGGATCGCCTTTGCCCCAATTACCTACAGGGTTACTTAATGCCCAGATGTCACTGTTATGGTGAGCTACCCAACCTTTCATATTGTAAAATTCGCGGGCGGTTACTTTACCTGTTACCGCTAAATCTTTTATAAAATCGAACAATGGATATTCCATTTCTTCCAGATTACTGATTGCGGCAGGCCAATAGTTCATTTGGGTATTAATATTGATTGTATAATTTGATCTCCAGGGCGCCCTCATAAGGTCATTCCAGATTCCCTGAAGATTTGCCGGAGGTCCACCTGGCCTTGAAGAACTGATAAGCAGATACCTCCCGTACTGATATAATAAAGTCTCGAAAGCCGGGTCGGTTGCTCCATTGCTAAAAGCCATAAGCCTTTCATTGGTTGGAAATTTTGCACTTGCTACCTGCTCGCCTGAACCTAAGGTGAATTTAACACGATTAAAGTACTGGGAATAATCGGCAAGGTGTTCAGCATATAAGTTCTCCCAGGGACGTTTAACCACAGCCATAAGGTTATCGTTGCAGATTTTCACCTCGTTTCGGCCTTCGCTTACCGGGCATTTGTCAAAACCATTAAAGCTTGTAGCTGCGCAAATAAATAATAATACTTCATCTGCATTATTGATCTTTATACCAGAGGTATCCGAACTAGCAACTCCCCCCTTTAATACAGCTCTAACCTGCATTGCCACACGCATACCATTGCAGGTACTGTCATCATAAATTAAAGGCTTTGTACCGGGAGTTACAACAACAGGATCTACTTGTGATGGTGCTTTTCCCTTCAGGATAATTCCGTTTGCTCCATCAGTGGCTATTGCATATTTCAGCTTGCTCATTACGCTAGCTTTTAAACTAATCGTTCCGGGTTTATCTGCCGTAAGGCGAATAACTACTGCTTTACCGGGAGCTGTTGCTATAATTTCACGTTTATAATTTACTCCATTTGCGCGAAAATTCACTGTTGCTAAACTTCTGTCAATAGAAAGATCACGAGTATACTTATCGTATTGGCCAGAGCCGAAATCTTGTTTCAAACGAAGATCCGCCAGGGGGAGATAATATTCAGAATACACACCCTGCATTTTTCTTACCTGTGCATTGGCCTCCCTGTAATTTTCATTCTTAAAAAGGGCCTCTCTGATAAGAGAAAGATACTCAGGTGCTTTAGGATTAATATTTGACTTTACAGGGCCTCCACTCCACAGAGTAGCTTCATTTAGCTGAAGTAGTTCGTCAGCAGGACTTCCGAAGATCATGGCCCCGAGCATACCATTACCTACAGGCAATGCTTCCGTCCATTTAGATGCTGGCCTGCTATACCATAGCAGGTTGTTGTTTTGTGCAATGGATTGGTTTATTAAGCTGCTGCAAAGAAATAAACAAAAAAAGAAACGAATCATTATCTAATGTGCATGTGTTATTTAGTAAGGACGAATAATCGAGCTTGTCCATACTCTAAGTATTGATTTAGAAAAAAATTTAGAGAAATGGGCTTTTGATATCGAATTATCCGGTTTTCTAACCCACAGCCTAGAAGACTGATTATCAACACTATATACCAATCTACAAACAACCATAAATAAATTTCGATGTATTTGTCCCAAAATGAAATTGCTTTATTCTATTCTACCTTAATTACAGTACTTTTTCCGGTATAGGTAATTGTCTTTCTTCCTGTATCTTCTTTTCCGATTCCAAGCCCATCTTTTACAAGCACAATATTGAATTTCCTTGCCGTTAAATTACCGGCATAAGCTCCCTCTCTTTTTCCAATAGTCAGGGTTTTAGCAGCTTCGTTCCAGATGAAAGGAACTAAGGTGTACCTGCCTTTTTCATAATTGTAATTATCGCCTTCATCTTCATAGAGCTCAAATCTGCAGTTGGCACCTTGATAAATTCGAATTTCCAGCTCATCGGCAGGCACTTGCCTGGTGTATTGCATTTCTTTTCCAAAAGGGATAATAGATCCGCCTTTAACAAACACAGGGATCTTACCCTGGCCAGCATCGGCTTTTACGGTTTGCCCACCAGCAAATGATTTTCCTGTCCACAAGTCATACCATGTGGATGTTTTCGGCAGGTATACATTCCAGTCTGTTACTCCCGCTTCTGTAACCGGGGCAATCAGCATCTCTTTTCCAAACATGTACTCATATTTCTGTTGCACTGCCGCAGCATCATTTTGAAAATCCATAACCAATGGACGCATCAGGGTTGACCCATTTTTTGAAATTTGCCATGCTTGTGAATAGATATATGGCATCAGGCGGTAACGAAGGTTCATCATTGTTCTCATGTTATTTTCCACCTTTTCACCGTATTTCCAGGGCTCGGTTTCTGTTTGATAGCCATGAATTCGAAATATTGGATTAAATGTACCCCATTGAAACCAACGGGTAAGTATATCGTGGTATTTCTCATCTGTATATTGAGATGGGCCCGGGCGAAAAAAGCCTCCGATATCGGTTGTCCAATAAGGCATTCCGGTAAGGTTGTAGTTTAAACCTGCTACGATCTGAGTTTTGAACGTATCCCAGCTCCAGCCTATATCTCCAGACCAATTGATAGTTCCATATCTCTGTTGCCCGGCGAAGGCCGATCGGGTAAGGATAGCCACCCTTTTTTCAGAAGTGGTATTGCGCTGCCCCTCATAAATTGCTTTACTTACAAAAAGCGGATAAGTAAGCCGATAAAAGTTCCCGGGCCCGAAATAAGTTTGTTTTCCAGCCAGGGCGTCATTTTCAGGTTCGGTAGCATCCATCCACCAGGAGTCAACGCCATTGCTAAACAGGTTTTTATTTATGGCGTTCCAATGTGTTCTTTGTGTTTCGGGATTGTAAATATCAATCCAGGGACTATTTGAAATATAGAGGTTCCTGCTAACGTATTCTTTTGCTACATCGGATTTCTTGTCAAGATTTTCCCATACAGAGACAGTAAAATGCGCATTCAAATCGTGTAATTGTTTAATGAACTTAGCGGGTTCAGGGTATTTCGTTTCGTCAAACTTCGGAACTCCCCAGCCATGTTTTCCCCAGTACTGCCAATCTTGTACAATTACATCCATGGGCAGATTTCTTTTCCTGAACTCTTTTACAGTTTCTACCAGATGATTTCCTGATGTATACCGTT
>CBIHNR010000082.1:0-23740 GCA_966211215.1 uncultured Pedobacter sp. | reverse complement strand
CTTTATTTAGCGGGCGTTGTGTGTGGCGGGATGAATACCCATACGCTCTTTATTGAAAACTCCAGAGGGCATGCAATTAATATAATCGAGGACATTAAGGGCAAAAAAGGCCGCAAATAAAGCCAGATGCGGCGATAATGAGAAGACATTCAGCGCAATTGGCAGGCTTGAGCACACAGTTTTACTGAAATCTGACTGCCTTGAAATTATTTACCTGGCAAGGCTGGTTAACACTACTTATCTTTGCAACGATGAATATCCAGGATTTGCTGCAAAAAGCTTCTGCTTTTGAATTTCTTTCGCTCGAAGAAGGTGTTTACTTATTTAAAAATGCCGCCACGCCAGAGCTGATGTATGTTGCTAACGAGTTAAGAAAAAAGCAAGTTCCGCATGGAAAAGTAACCTGGCAGATAGACCGCAATGTAAATACTACCAATGTATGCATCGCCAATTGCAAATTCTGTAATTTCTTTAGGCGCCCGGGCCATGCAGACAGTTATATCACTGATATTGAAACCTACAAAAAGAAGATCGAAGAAACGTTTCGATTTGGCGGCGATCAGCTTCTTTTGCAGGGCGGACACCATCCGGATCTAGGGCTCGAGTTTTACGCAAATCTTTTCAGACAATTAAAAGAGCTTTATCCCACCCTTAAGTTACACTCCTTAGGGCCACCGGAAATCGCACATATTTCTAAACTCGATGGGCTTTCCCACTACGAAGTATTAAAAACATTAAAAGAAGCCGGGCTTGATTCTTTGCCTGGGGCGGGTGCGGAAATTCTTAACGACCGCGTTAGAAGGCTAATCTCGAAAGGAAAATGTGGCGGGCAAGAATGGTTAGACGTAATGCGGGCAGCTCATCAGCTCAATCTTCCAACCTCTGCTACCATGATGTTTGGACATGTAGAAACTCTCGAAGAACGCTTTGAGCATTTGGTTTGGATCAGGCAGGTTCAATCAGAAAAACCGCAGGATGCGTATGGTTTTACCGCATTTATTCCTTGGCCATTTCAGGATGATGGCACTTTACTGAAGAAAGTCAGGGGCATTAGCAACCAGGTAACTGCTGATGAATATATTAGAATGATTGCGTTAAGCCGCATTATGCTACCCAATATCAAAAATATCCAGGCCTCCTGGCTAACAGTAGGCAAACAAGTTGCGCAGATCTGCCTTCATGGGGGGGCTAATGATTTTGGTTCAATTATGCTGGAGGAAAATGTAGTTAGTGCTGCCGGAGCTCCTCATAGGTTTACTTCCGCAGCGATTCAGACAGCGATAAAAGAGGCTGGTTTCGAGCCACAGCTACGTAATCAGAAATACGAATTCAGAGAAATTCCGGCCCAAATGGAGCAGCAAACAATTGATTATTAATCAATTGTTTGCTACTCATTACGAAGCTTTACGAGCGCCGATCCTCCTGGCTTCAAAAACAAAAATCATAGTTCAATTGTGAAGATACTTCGATTTGTATGGATGAGAGAAAGATTCCTTATCCACATCTGTAATTTCTCCAAAACGCTTCTTTAAGCTGTCAAACATTGATTGAAGATTTTCAAAAAGGGCAAAGCTCATTGGCTGGGTTAAGGGAGTATGTCCAGCATTCATAAAACGGCCAAACACCTGGCATCTCTGATCGTCCATATCTTTAAACACAAATTCATAAACCAACTCATAATCTGTTCCTTCTATCTCCCATTTCTCAGCATAAACTATACTATCTGCAGACACCTCCATGTGCAGAGGAGTAACTTTTGTTCTATAAGTTTCGAACGTGCAATGGTGCATGTTGCCTACAAAAACATCGGGGATTTCTTGCTCTACTTTCAGCAATCCGGGCACCCATTTGTCCCTATCAGGAATATTCATTATTTCGGTATACACATCTTTGAAGTTGCCTGCAATAGTTTCTTCGAGATAAGGCGTATCGTCTGTTTTGTAACGGGGCGGTTCGGGAGGCTCTGGTGTATGTTTTCTGGCTTCGTTTAGCAAAGCGAAATAATACGCCACACTTCCTATTGAATCAAAATTTTCGGATGAGATTTCCCATTCTATGCCGAACGTATCGGGCTCATCCCCTACCCTTTGCATCATTTTTTCAGTTACAAGAAGATACTCATGATTCTCTATTCTATTTTTTAATAATCGGTGGGCAACTATCATTTCCAAACCTGAATATTTTACAAAACGGCCAACTTTAATTTCTGCCAGAGGCCCATAATGCACTACAAATTTCAGGGTTAGATTTACAAGGTCCATGCAAGCCTTGCAGGGGCAAAGTGTATGTTGCATCATCCATTTGCGCTGATAATGGAATGCGTTAAAAATTTTAATGCAAATATCAAGTATGTCTTTCTTTGTGGGAGGTGCCCCCTTTTTTACAAGCAAAACGGCGTCTCCTTCAATTTCCGACACTTCGTAATCTTCACCAACGGCATTTACGATAGCATCTATAAGCATACTGATTGCGTGCGAGCTATGGCTAAGTTCAGTTTTAGTCATAAATTCTGTAAACCCGCTTATATCGGGGATCAGAATGGTTGCGTTAATTTCTGCCATGATCAAAAATATTTCTGGTAATACGGATGATTAATTCAGGCCTTCTAAAAAAACAATGATCACTTCATTTTGATTAAAGTTTTGATAATCAATTATATTTGTCACTAAGCAGGGCTAATTCTTAACGCTTATCTAATACGCATTGGGGAATTACTATTAAGTATTGATGGTTTAGCCTTGTTTTCGGTAAATTCAGCCGGAAATAAAATGATTTTAAACGCCCTTATTGTTGATGACGAAGAATATAGCCGGAAATCGCTATACTTTTTGATACAGGAAAACTGCCCCGAAGTGCATGTGGCCGGCATTGCCAAATCTGTTGCCGAGGCGAGGGGGCTTATTGAAGAACAAGCTATTGACATTGTTTTTTTGGACATCGCTATGCCAAAGGAAAACGGCTTTGAATTATTGCCAAGCCTCCGCGACAAAAACATCAGGGTTATTTTTACTACTGCTTATGACCAATATGCGTTAAAAGCTCTTAAGGCAAATGCCGTTGATTATTTGTTAAAACCTATAGACATTAATGAGTTGAAAATGGCCGTTTCCAAAGCCCAGGAATGGGCAAGCTTAGTAGCTGCACAAAAAACAACTCAGCCGGAAAGCCAGGAAAGTAAAGAGCCTAAAAAGAGCGATAAAATAAGCCTGCCTGGCACCTATGGCTTTAATGTGATTGACACCGCCGATATTATTTATGTAGAAGCTGATAGCAATTATTCCATTTTCCATCTTAAAACCGGCGAAAAGTCAGTTATTTCAAAGCCGTTAAAGGAATTTGAGGAAACACTTGAAAATTTCGATTTTATCAGGATACATAAATCAGCCATTGTAAACCTTAAGTATGTAAGAAGTTATTCCAACAAAAACGGGCTTCAGGTTTTACTAAGTAATAATACGCTGCTTCCTGTATCGCGCAGGCGGGCGACCGAATTCCAGGAAAAGGCCCGGCAGTATTTCAACAAATAATAAATTGCGCAAAATAAAACCCTATATCTGGCTTTGTATTCTAATCTGCTTATTGTTCATTACAAAAGGCCAGGGGCAAACACTTCCGTTTAAAAATTACTCGGTAAACCAGGGACTAGCGTCTTCTACCATTTATTCGATCCATCAAGATTCAAAAGGCTTTATATGGCTAGCAACCGAAAGCGGCGTTAACCGGTTCGATGGAAAAAACTTTGAGTTATTTACGATAGACAATGGGCTATCCGACAATGAAGTACTTCAAATTAAAGAGGACTCGAAAGGCAGAATCTGGTTTTTAACTTTGAATGGGAAGCTGAGCTATTACTTTCAAAAGAAATTTTACAATACAGAAAACAACAAATTACTCCGGCAATCCATCTGCAAAGGCAGCTTTGTATCCTTCTTTGAGGATTCTAACCATCACTTATGGTTTTCTACTAATCAAAACAAACTGCTTGAAATTTTTGATAACCAATCACGTTTCCACAGTTCTGCCACACCTTTAAATGGCGCTTTTCTGTTTGAGAATGCAGAAAAGAAATTGTTCGCATTAAGCCAGGATCACTTTCAGGAATACCGAAATAACAAGTTTGAAAAAAAAATAATCTCAGAACTTCCGATATCTTCTAAAGCGATCTTGCAAAACCCGAATGACCGGTCAATTTTATTTCTTTCTAAAACAGGGCTTATTCATTACAATGACCATTGGGTGCACATTGTAAGTTATCTGCCCGAAGAAATTATTTCAAATGCCGCAGGAAAATTTATAGCGGACAAGAAAGGAAATTTATGGTTTAGCACCATGGGCGATGGCTTATATCTGCTAAATACCGAAAAGAGCCAGGTAGAAAGCCATTTAAAAGAAAATATTATTTCCGACATTTTACAAGACCAACAGGGTAACATCTGGATTTCCACAATAGGCAATGGTTTGTACATGCTGCCGGCCTATGCGCAATCAACCATTAACTACACATCAAAAGATGGCTTGAATTCCAGCGCGGTACACAGTGTGTTAAAAATCAAAAATCAGTTAGTTTTAGGCTTGCAAGATGGCAGCATTGACCTGGTAAAAAATGGCCAGGTAGTTCATACCACGTTAAAATCCGGAGGCTATAACCCGGTTAGGGAATTGGTTTTTGATTCCGGACGAAATTCGGTCTGGTTTGCCTCCAATCATCAATTTGGTGAATTCAAGCCAGCCACTAATAGCATTAGCTTTTTAAAGGAACAACATCAGGGCATTTACGCTATTAAAGATTTCAGCGTAAGCAAAGCTGGTAAAATTGCCCTGGCGATGGCCTCGGGAGTTTATCTTATAGAAAATAAAAATAACGCTTTAGTTTTCGACTCAAAGCAAGCTCAACTAAATAAGCAGCATATACAGAACCGGGCCTTTGCGGTATTTTATGATTCTGACGGAAGGCTTTGGCTCGCCAACATTAACGGGCTGTACTGCCAATACAACCAAGTTCAGCTGTTTCAGGACAATAGCCAAAGCAGCCAGAGGATTACAGATATTGCAGAGCTTCCTGACGGTTCGATATTATGTTCTACCTATGGCCACGGACTTCTGGTCCTAAAAGGACTTAAGCGTGTTAAAACTATCAGTACACAAAACGGGCTGCCCAGCAATATTTGCAAGCGCATTTTTACCCAAGGAAACACTGCCTGGGTTGTTACAGGCAAGGGAATTAGCAAAATCAATTTTGCTAACCATGAGCAGGTAACTAATTTCGGCACCGAAAATGGCTTAATATCATCAGAAGTAAATAGCCTCATCGTTGAGAACGATACGGTATACGCTGCAACCAACAACGGACTTTCAATTTTCTGCACAAAGCAGTCTCAGCAAAAGATACCAGCTCCCAAACTGTATATAAATCAGCTTTTGGCAAATAAAAAAGCCGTGAGAACCGATACGCTGGTGAGCCTGCCTTATTTAAAAAACAATATCACTGTTAATTTTATAGCCCTGGATTTTGAGCATCCGGCCGGCGTAAGGTACAGTTACCGGCTCAATCCGGAGTTCAGATGGAACGAAACAGCCAACAATACTATTGAATTCGCTTCATTACAGGCAGGAGTCTATCACCTTCAAATACGGGCAAAAAGCCTCAATAGTAATTGGAGCAAGCCTATAGAAGTTCAATTTACCATTAACCCTCCATTCTGGAAAACCTGGTGGTTTATAATCCTTAGCCTGCTTGCAACGGGTTTAAGCTTTGCCTATTTAATAAGCCGGTACTATAAGTCGAAAAGAGCAAAGGAAAACGAGCGTTTATTAATCCAATCAAAAATCATTTCATTAGAGCAGCAAGCCCTGCAGGCAATGATGAACCCGCACTTTGTGTTCAACGTGATGAACTCCATTCAATATTTCATCAATACCAAGGAAAATACAATGGCAAACCAGGCATTAACGGGCTTTGCCAGGCTGCTGAGAAAAAACCTCGAAAACTGTAATAAAAGTTATATAACAATTGAAGAAGAAATATCTTACCTCAATTTATACCTCTCGCTGGAAAAGATGCGCTTTGGAGAGCGCATGAGTTATAAGATCAATGTAGATACCCAAATAAACCAAAGCGACACCTATATACCATCCATGCTGCTGCAGCCATTTGTTGAAAATGCTATATGGCACGGGCTTATGCCCAAGGAAGACAACGGAAATATTTGGATCAATATCACGTTAATAAAAGAAGCTGTTTTAGAGATTGAGATAAAAGACGACGGGATAGGTATTCAAAATTCGATGCAGCAGAAAACTGAAGGCCATATAAGCAGGGGCATGCAGTTAACTACCGAAAGGATCAAACTTTTAAATAAGTTTAAAGAGCAGCCCATTGAGATCGAAGTTATACAGCTTGAGCCAGAAGGCACAAAAGTCTCTATAAAAATACCTTTTCAACCGTTTACTCATTAGAAGCTACCGCTTACTCAATAAACAGGTAAACCATTTAATTAAACTTTTATTATTGTATTAACAATTTGATTTTAAAAGCTCGCAAGAGTTATTATTATAATTTTATCTAAGTGTGTGTTTAGCGGCTGGAACTCCCCAAAGTTTCACCGCTTTTTTGTTTTAAGGGCATTCTGGCGCTTTTTTGCGCAAAATCCTTAAGTTTGCCAAATAAAAAATAAGAGTTTGAACCCAGTACAATTAAATATTGAAGCTTTAGTTTTTGTGTCAGACCAAAGCATCTCTGTTTCGGATATACGGCTTACCTTACAGGCGGCAGGATATGAAAGCATTACTAATGATGAAATATCGGTGCACCTGGAAGCCATTAAAGAAAAGTACAGTTCGGTAGATTATGCATTTGCACTGGTGGAGCTCAACGGTGGCTTTCAATTCCTCACCAAGAAAGAATATCATTCATTAATCAACCTTCTACAGCTTCAAAAGTCAAAAAAGAAGCTAAGCCAGGCAGCACTTGAAACCCTATCGATCATTGCTTACAAACAGCCTATAACCAAGCTGGAAATTGAACAAATAAGGGGTGTAAACTGCGATTATTCTATTCAAAGGCTCCTCGAAAAAGAGCTCATTTCTATTGCCGGCAAAGCCGAAACTATAGGAAAACCCCTCCTCTATTGTACCAGCACGCTGTTTATGGACTATTTTGGAATAAAAAGCAGTGCTGAATTACCTCATTTAAAAGACTTTGCAGGCGGCGAAAATTCAATCGGCGAAAAGAACGAATAATTTCAACACTGATTTCTGCAAAAACGATTTTATTTTATTTTTGCCCTAACAGAAATCAGATTTTTAAAGTAAATTAGTTCTTAAATCCAGTTTGATATAGCTTATACAATTACTTGATATTATGAAAACGCCGAAGAATCCAAGCACTACAAAAAGCACTATTAGTAGCGCAAAGAAACCAGAAGTAAAGCCAATGGAAACGAAGCCTAAAAGAAGCTTTGATGACGACGATGATGATGATTTTGACAGCCAAATGGAAGACCTCGGTTTTGATGAACTAGGCGGCTTAGACGACGACGACGATTATTAAAAATTTTAAAATATGTCAATGAAATAAAGCATCCAGCACGCTGGATGCTTTTGTTATTTTTAACAACCTATGACAATTACTGAAGTAAAGGATAGTAAAACAAAAAAGGATTTTTTAAACGTAGCCCGAATAATTTATACAAATGACAGCGCCTGGGTATGTCCTTTGGATGCCGACATTGAAAAGGTATTTGATCCAGCCCAGAATAACTTTCATGCGCACGGAGTTATTACAAGATGGGTGGCTAAAAATGGCAGTGGAAGGCTCATCGGGCGTATTGCTGCTTTTATCAATTACAAAAAATCGAATTCTTTTCCCCAGCCTACAGGAGGCATAGGTTTTTTTGAATGCATTGATGATCAAGAGGCCGCTAATCAACTTTTTGACACAGCCAGGCAATGGCTGCAAGAAAAAGGCATGGAAGCAATGGACGGGCCTATCAATTTTGGCGAAAACGATACTTTTTGGGGATTGTTGGTAGAAGGTTTCACTCACCCCTCTTACGGGATGAATTACCACCGGCCATATTACAAGCCGTTATTTGAAGCGTACGGCTTCACTCCATTATATGAGCAAATCACTAATCATCTGGAAGTTAATAAACCCTTCCCGGAAAGATTTACCAAAATAGCCGAATGGGTGGCTAAAAAGCCAGGATATAATTTCGAGCATTTCAAGGTTAAAGAGATCGACAGGTTTGCCAACGACTTTATGGAAATCTACAACGACGCCTGGCAGGATTTTGAAAATTTCGCTCCTATCACTAAGGAAACTCTTATCGAAAGCTTTAATAAAATGAAAGCCATTATGGACGAGCGGTTGATCTGGTTTTCTTACGTTAATGGAGAGCCCGCTTCGTTCGTAATTATCTTACCCGATGCCAACCAAATTATAAAGCCTTTAAACGGCAAATTGGGGCTTATTGAAAAGTTAAAATTTTTATACTACCGCTGGAAAGGTGTTTCGCGAATGCGTGCTGTGGTAATGGGGACAAAAAAAGCTTATCAGAAACATGGGCTTGAATCAGCCATGTTTATTAAACTTAAAGAATATGTGCTTCCGTTAAACCAGTACGAAGAACTGGAACTTTCCTGGGTGGGCGATTTCAACGATAAAATGCTTGCTATTCATGAGGCAACCGGAGCAACCTTTGGCAAACGACACGTTACAATGAGAAAAATATTTTAAGGGATTACGCAAATTTGTCTATCGACGACAGGAGTTATTTACATGCATTATTGCATGAAGAATTCTCCTATCGTCTGAATGACAAACTTAAAGTGATAAAATATGCTTTTTAATTAAGCTTCTTCTATCTAATTAAGCAAGGACTTTAGTCCTTCTGATTTCTTCGAACAGGTCGATAATTTTCTTTTGCAATTCAATTACCTCAGCTTCCCTTTCCTGTAACCGTTTCGAAATATTTTCAAGTTCAGAAACATACTTCTCCTGTTGCTCATTATCGTTATATGTAAGCAGTTGCACTACTGTCATATCAAACAGTTTAGAGATTTGTTCTAAACGAGAAAGATTGATATCTGTAATGCCAGTTTCAATTTTTGAGAATGCAGGAATAGAAATATCCAACCTCTTTGCTACATCTTCCTGGCTCCACCCCTTCTGGTGCCTTAGGAGCCTTATCTTTTTTCCTAATGTTTTCATTTTCCTTTAATTGTTTTTATTACCTCAAGACCTTAATACCATATCAGATAAGTCCTTCAAATTCAATCCACAGAAATCTCCGGAACTCATAACAAGCAAATTTTTCCCCTTATAATTAATAGAACTCAAAAACTCTACCAATATTTCAGTTTGATTGAAAAAATTTAACTCATTGTTACCAAATGCTTGTTTTACTGCATTCTCGCCATAAGGTTCCACTTTTTTTTGTGCGAAAGTGTGAATATCTATAAATACTATTGGTATATCCGCTTTATTAATACTTCCCCGATACTCATTTAAAAAATCTCTATTCAAACTACTGAAAGTATGCAGTTCCATTATCGCAACCAGCTCTCTATCAGGAAACTGCCCTTTTACAGCTTCTATTGTAGCTTTTAGCTTAGAAGGCGAATGTGCAAAGTCTTTATACACGGCTGTATTTTCATTAGCACCTAATAATTCGAGCCTTTTTGCAGCACCTTTAAATGAGCTTATGGCTGTGTAAAATTGTTCATCCGTAATTCCCACAACTTTACAAGCCTCATGCGCAGCTTCAATGTTTTGCAGGTTATGTTTCCCGAAAACCTTTAGCGGGACATTTTTTCCATTAACTTGCAGGTAAGTAATCCCGTTTTTAGTATAATTTTCCACAGAAACATATGGCACCTTTTTTATATTAACACCAACATTTCCAATTAGTTGCAAAACAACTTCATCTTCCGCATTATAAATAACAGAACCACCCGGCTGTATCGTTTCCACAAAAATCTCGAACTGTTCGAGGTAATTTTCGAAGGTTGGAAACACATTAATATGGTCCCAGGCAATGCCGCTAATAATTCCAATATTCGCTTTATAAAGATGGAATTTGGGGCGCCTGTCTATGGGTGAAGACAAATACTCGTCACCTTCAATGACAATTAAAGGTGCATCGCTTAATTGAACCATTGTTTCAAAACCCTCGAGTTGAGCGCCCACCAGATAGTCGAATTCTTTACCACAGGCCTTTAAAACATGCAAAATCATAGACGTTATGGTAGTTTTCCCATGACTTCCACCAACTACAAGCCTTAACTTGTCTTTAGACTGCTCATATACATATTCGGGATATGAATATACTTTAAGGCCTAATTCTTGCGCTTTTAAGAGCTCCGGATTATCGGGATGGGCGTGCATACCCAATATTACCGCGTCTAAATCCTTAGTGATATTTTCTTCAAACCAGCCCATTTTGGCGGGCAAAAGCCCGTTTTTTTCCAGTCTCGAGCGTGAAGGCTCATAAATTGCATCGTCTGAGCCAGTAACGTTATGGCCTTTTTGGGACAAGGCGATGGCCATATTATGCATAGCAGCGCCCCCCACGGCGATTAAATGTATACGCATTTAAAAAACACAGAGTTTAATTGTAAATAAATCGAAACAAAACTGTAAAGAAATACAGCGTTAAATTTGTTTCATAAATTTCACAGCAACCCAGTTGTCTAAGGTTTTGTTATTTACAAAGGTAAGGTTAAATTGGTTAGCTTTTTCCTCAATCTGTGGAACATCCTCCACATAGAATCCACTCATGAATAAAAACGCACCTGGACGCAATGCCTCTGAATAGCGGCCGATCTGATCAATCAGAATATTGCGATTTATATTTGCGAGGATAATATCAAATTGCCTATTGGGAATCACTTCTTTAGATCCGCAAAGCGCCTTAATATCGTTAGACTGATTAAGCTGGATATTTTCTATAGTACTATCAAAACATATAGGGTCGTAATCGATAGCGACCAGGTTTTTAGCACCTAATTTTTCTGCAAGAATGGCAAGAATTCCAGTTCCGCAGCCCATATCCAATACTGATTTATCCTTAAAATCTTCTTCCAGAATATATTCCATCATCATTGTTGTAGTTTGATGATGGCCTGTACCGAAAGACATTTTGGGGTCGATAATAATTTCGTAAGAATATTTCGGCTGGGGCTTATGAAAAGTTGCCCTAACATAACATTCTTCTTTTACAATAAGAGGCTCAAAATTACTCTCCCATTCTTCATTCCAGTTCTTTTTAGGAATAAAATGCTTTTCGTAAGAAAAGGAAATCATATCATCGAGGCCGTCCAAAGCGCCATCCAATACCGTCTGGTTAAACTCTGTTTCGGGCACATAAGCGTTGAAACCCACTGAGGTTTCCTCGAAAGTATCGAAACCTACTTCCGCCAAAGCGTTAATAAGCAGGTCTCGATGAAAATCTTCTTCGGATGTTATCGTAAAAACGAATTCGAAGTAATTCACTATTTATTAAAGGCTTTAATAATGTCGGTAAAATCTCTTGACTTAAGTGAAGCACCTCCAATTAAACCGCCATCGATATCAGCTTGCGAAAACAACTCAGGTGCATTTTTCGCATTGCAACTTCCACCGTAAAGTATGGTGGTAGCATCAGCTGCTTCCTGGCCATATTTTGCAGCAATTTCTTTACGGATAAATGCATGGATCTCCTGCGCCTGCTCTGGAGTCGCAGTTAATCCAGTTCCAATTGCCCAAACTGGTTCATAAGCTAATACTACTTTAGCAAATTCATCAGCCGATAAATGAAAAACACCTTGCTCTAATTGCTCTTTAATTAAAGAAAAATGAATATTTTGATTACGTTCTTCCAAAGTTTCTCCAATGCAAAAAATTGGCTTTAAACCATTTTTCAAAACCGCATCAGTTTTTTTAGCCAAAAGCTCGTTAGTTTCGCCAAAGTACTGGCGACGTTCGGAGTGGCCAAGAATTACATACTCTGCACCTGCAGATTTAATTTGAGAAGCAGAAATTTCACCAGTGTAAGCACCAGAATCTGCCTGATGGCTATTTTGAGCACCTACACTAACACGTGAGTTTTGCTTAGCCAGTTGAGCAAGGCTATAAACAAATAAAGATGGAGGACAAACAACAACTTCCTGATCGCCCCTTACTTCATCATTTACCATATTCAGAACTTCTGAAAACAGGCTCAATCCTGAAGTATAATCCATATTCATTTTCCAGTTACCTGCTACAATTTTTTTTCTCATAACTTATATTAGGGGTTTTAAAAATTTCTGTATTGTTTGGTTAGCTCGAATATGCTTGAAAGAATATTTCTCTCAACGCCGTCAAAGCTTGCATTACGGCGCTCGAATACTTTCTCTGCAGTTTCGAATACTTTATTAAGGGCGTAGACTTCATAACCCTGAGCTCCTCCCCAGGCAAAGTCAGGAACGAAATTGCGCGGATACCCGGCCCCAAATACATTGGCACTTACGCCCACCACTGTTCCGGTATTAAACATTGTATTTATTCCGCATTTAGAGTGGTCGCCCATTACGAGGCCGCAAAATTGCAGTCCGGTTTTTCTGAAACGGGCTTTATTATAATCCCAAAGCTTTACTTCGGCGTAGTTATTTTTAAGATTGGAGTTATTACTATCGGCACCAATGTTACACCACTCTCCAAGAACCGAGTTTCCTAAAAAGCCATCATGGCCTTTAGACGAATTGGCATAAAGCACTGCATTATTAATCTCGCCTCCCACCTTACAATGAGGCCCTACAGTTGTTTTACCGTAAATTTTAGCGCCAAGCTTAACAAGGCCATAATCGCCCAGGGCAAAAGAACCGCGAATGATTGAACCTTCGAGGATTTGAGAATTCTTCCCTAAGTAAATAGGGCCTGTGGTTGAATTCAGGATGGCACATTCGGCACTTGCACCCTCTTCTGCAAAAATATTATCCCCTAAAATGGTATTGGTTGAACTCAAATTCGCAGAGGTACGCCCCTGAGTGATCAGCTGAAAGTCGGCATTGATTTCAGTGTCGTTATAAGTAAAAATATCCTCAGGAAAAACTATGCGGGTAATTGAACCGGCATATTCAATTTCTTTAATGTGCTCGTTACGTTTGAACGATTCGCGAGTTGCCCCTTTTGCCTTTAAGGCAATGAGAACGTCTTTCTGCACCAATGCTTCACCGTCTTTCAAATTGGTTACCGCCTCTAGCAAGCGCCCATCAGGGCAAAGCGAGCCGTTTATAAAAAAACCTTCTTCAGAATCTTTATACCGAAACTTTTCTTCGAGATATGGTGCTGTCAGATATGCGGCTTCTGCCTTGAGATATTTCTCCCATTTTTCTGCAATTGTAAGTATACCTACGCGAAGCGAAGCAACAGGGCGAGTAAAAGTTAAGGGTAAAAGGCTTTCCCTCGTTGAATCATCAAAGAGAACGATCGTCATATCGGGCAAAAATAAAAAAAGTCCCGGCTGTTAAAAGGCGGGACTTTCATATATTTTGTAATAATATTACTTTTTAGCGTAACGGCTGCGGAATTTATCAATACGTCCGGCAGTATCTACCAACTTCATCTTACCAGTATAGAACGGGTGAGAAGTGTGAGAAATCTCTAATTTTACTAATGGGTATTCGTTTCCGTCTTCCCATTTAACAGTTTCTTTAGTGTCTATGCAAGATTTGGTTAAAAAAGCATAGTCGTTTGACATATCTTTAAATACAACCAATCTATAGTTTTTTGGGTGCAAATCAGCCTTCATTGTTCAATCTCCTTTTTGAGAGGTGCAAATATAGATTATTTTGGAACAAATAAAAATAGATTTTTAGAATTTCTTTGGAGCTGTTAGCCGGATAGCTGTTAGCTGTTAGCCAGATAGCTGTTAGCTTTTTAGCTGCTAGCTAATAGCTAATACCTCATACCTCACAGCTGACACCTTACTCTTACTCAAAATAGCGCCACTGGAGGTAAGTGCATAATCCTTCGAGTTCGGGAAAAATAGAGAAGGCATTTACTCCAAGTGTATTGAGGTCGGTACGGATATTTTTAAATCTACTTGCCGATATTTTTACTTTAACTAGTTTATCTTTAAATGTATCGACCTCGTTCATGTAATTCATTTCTATGATGTCTTTAGATGAAACTACACTAAACACTCCTGACTGGTTGTTTATACGCTGTTTTATGATGCGGGGCCTGAAAACTTTAGTTTCTGCAACATTGAAGGGATGCATAGTTTCAATTTTTAAATCAAAATCCTCAGTGCTCGCCATTAATATCCAGACAACGGCTTGCTTTTGTTCGGAATCGTATGAAGTACTGGTTCCACCCGTAGCAAACCATAGGGCTGTTAAGGCATTATTGGACCAGTCTAGCAGGCGGGTTGGCAGGCCAAAATGTTGCCCCAGGGTAAGGTAATCCCAATCATCCAAAGGCATGTGCTCCTTTATTAGCAGAGGGTTTGTTCGCTTAAATTCAAATAAAAGAAGCTTTTCCACATCGAGCAAATTGCCTTTTGCCTTCAATCTGCAGATCTTGGGAATAAGTGGGTAATCTGCGACCTGCCCTCTAAACAGGAAATCCATAAAGTTCCCTTCGCTGAGTTTTTGTTCCTTATGCTGCTTAATTAATTTCAAATAATCTTCTATCGTTTCAATTTCAATCTCATCCATCACTAATCCATTTAATTAAAGCCCTGCAAATCAACATTTTTAAGAAACAGCCCTCGTAAGAATAGGGTGAGGCCAGCATGTTTAGTTAGGCTGCTGCCTTAAGTAATTTAATGTTTCCAGGAAGGCGATTGTTTTAGTTTTTGAATCTATTCGCGTTCGCCGTACTTATAAAAATCGTTATCCAGATGGAGGCATTGAAACTGCTATAAAGCACTTTTCATACACTTAAAATCGTTATCCTTAATGCAATAAAGCGCTTTTCATACACTCCTCATACACTATCCATGCTTTATCCATACACTATCCATACACCATCCATACTGTAGGTATACTCTAAAACCGCAGCAGCTATTGGCAATTATGCCTTTTAAGGGCTCTTTAACTGAGAAAAGCTATTCTGTAGCGGGGTTCTGTTTCCGTAACAGGTTAACAGTCTGGATAAGCAGGTCAAGACTTTCAAAAAAATCGCCAAACTCCTGCAATTCCTTTGGAGGCAGCTTACTAAACTGACCTTTAATGCTTAGCACAAACCAGCTCCATAAAATAGCCTGGGCTTTTTCGGCTGGATAGGTTTTGAAAAAGGATTCGAGCAGTTCTGAGGGTGATTGTGACTGAAAAGAGGTAGGTGTCATTTTGATGAGATAAAGGGTTAAAGGTATGTTTTACAACAATATTCAAAGATAAAAACAAGTTTGAATATTACACATATATGTGTAAATAAAAATTATAAGAATAGATTATTTGAGCCTTGTATGGAAGACAAGGGAAAACTTGACCCAATTGAACAGCATGTTATTGATTTTGTGCGCAAACTACGTGTAGATAAAAAGCTACGCCAGGAAGATATTGCTTATCTACTGGGGACCAAGACGTCGTTTATTGGCAATGTTGAAAGTTTGTCTCATCCGGCAAAATATAACCTTAAACATATTAATCTTTTAGCTGATCATTTTGGACTTTCACCAAGGGATTTTTTGCCAGAAAAGGCTTTGGTGTGATGATTGAATGTAAGGCTTCTCATCGGTAAATTGTAGTAATGCTATTGGCATTCATTACTTCAAGTTAACTCCTTCTTCTCCTCTTCTTTACCTGTTCTTTACCTCCGAGGAGAAGAATAGGTAAAGAAGGGGTTAACAAGAGGTTAAGAAGAGGTAAAGAAAAGCGTTTTTTTGTCGTCACACAACAGACTTAGACATAAAAAAAGCGACTTGCGCCGCTTTAAATGTTTTCACAACGGAATAATCCTTATTGTGATTTGTTTTCAGATTTGAATTTCAAAGAAAAACTTTTTAGATTGGAAATACAAATTTACTTATCACATTATGAAAAAAATCTTAGGGCTCGATCTTGGCACAAACTCTATTGGTTGGGCATTAATAAATCAGGACATAAATAATCAACAGGGGGAAATATTAGGAGCCGGAAGCAGAATCCTTCCAATGAGCCAGGATATTCTAGGAAAATTTGATAGTGGAGTATCTATATCGCAAACTGCTGAAAGAACGAATTTTAGAGGAATAAGGAGATTAAGAGAGCGGCATTTATTAAGACGAGAGCGCTTACATCGGGTGCTTAATATCCTTGGTTTTTTACCCGAACATTATTCACGTAAAATAGACTTTGAAAAAAGGCTTGGCCAATTTATTTCTGAAACAGAGCCCAAAATAGCGTATTCATATAATTCCCAAACTCAAAAGTTTGATTTCTTCTTCAAAACTTCCTTTGAAGAGATGCTGAACGACTTCAAAAAACATCAACCTCAACTATTAATAAACAAGAAAGGTGAACCTGCTTTAGTGCCTTACGACTGGACAATTTATTACTTACGCAAAAAAGCCCTTACCCATAAAATTGAGAAAGAAGAATTAGCATGGCTACTTTTAAATTTCAATCAAAAAAGAGGGTATTACCATTTACGAGGCGAAGAAGAAGAAGAAAACGACAATAAACTGGTTGAGTTTTACACTTTATTAGTAACGGGCGTTGAAGACAGTGGCGACCGGAAAAATAAAGATGAAATTTGGTACAACATTCATCTGGAAAATGGCTGGATTTATAGAAGAACGAGTAAAACACCATTAGACTGGGTTGGAAAAATTAAAGAATTTATTGTTACGACGGATTTAAATGAAGATGGCACAGTTAAGAAGAACAAAGAAGGTGAGGAAAAACGCTCGTTTAGAGCTCCTGCCGAAAATGACTGGACATTAGTTAAAAAGAAAACAGAATATGATATAAATACAAGCAATAAAGCGGTTGGAGCCTACATTTACGACACCTTATTGCAAAACCCCAATCAAAAAATAAAAGGCAAGTTAGTACGCGTAATCGAACGCAAATTCTACAAACAAGAACTTAAGCAAATACTCGAAACTCAGCAGGCCTTCCACAACGAATTAAAGGATATCAAGCTATATAATGCTTGCATTGAAGAACTCTATGAGAATAATGAGAGCCACAGAAATAATATATCAGAAAGAGATTTTGTACATCTTTTTCTCAATGATATTATTTTTTATCAAAGGCCTTTAAAAAGCAAAAAGTCTCTAGTTAGCAATTGTAAATTCGAAACCAGAACTTACATTAAAAATGGCAAAAAAGAAATTGAGCCGTTAAAATGTATAGCTAAATCTCATCCTTTATTTCAGGAGTTTAGATTATGGCAGTTCATACAAAACCTAAAAATATATCAACGTGAAAAGCATGTAAATGGAGTACTTCTTACCGATGTAAACGTCACAAACGATTATTTAACTAATGAAGAAGCAATAACTGATTTATACGACTGGCTTAATGACAGGAAGGAAGTCGACCAAAAGGCATTATTAAAGTATTTTAAAATTAAAAACGTACACGACTACCGATGGAATTATGTTGAAGACAAATTATATCCCTGCAATGAAACCAGGGCGCAAATAGCGAACCGCTTATCAAAAGTACCTAATATCCCTCCTAGTTTTTTAAGCAGGGAGAACGAGGAAGCACTATGGCATATTTTGTATTCAGTTGAAGATAAAGAGGATATCCAAAAAGCGCTGAAGTCATTTACAACTAAACATCAATTAGATGAACAATTTGCAACTCAATTCAGCAAATTCCCTCCATTCAAAAAAGAATATGGTTCTTACTCTACCAAAGCAATAAAAAAACTTTTGCCCTTAATGCGAAAGGGAAAATACTGGTCGGCCCCAAATATTAGCCAACAAACCCAAGGCAGGATTTCTAACCTCATTAATGGTGAATTTGACGAAACCATTAAAGATCGGGTAAGAGAAAAAGCAATTCACCTTAACAATTTACAGGATTTCAAAGGATTACCTCATTGGCTAGTTTCCTATATTGTTTACGACAGACATTCGGAAGATGGAGATAACAGGCAATGGAAAACGGCAAATGAAATAACCTTACTAGAACAGCATAGTTTACGAAATCCAATTGTTGAACAAGTTATCAATGAAACGCTTCAGGTGGTGCGGGATATCTGGAAAACATACGGTAATGCAGATGAGAGGCTCTTTGATGAAATACATATAGA
Organism: uncultured Pedobacter sp.; assembly: GCA_966211215.1. GTDB lineage: Bacteria > Bacteroidota > Bacteroidia > Sphingobacteriales > Sphingobacteriaceae > Desertivirga. The sequence goes on along the minus strand of CBIHNR010000082.1, from coordinate 5,523 downwards.
GCTTGGCAGGGAGATGAAAGCGCCAAAAAGCGACAGAGAACGTATGACTAAGCAAATCACTGAAAATGAAAACACCAATCTGCGAATCAAGGCTTTACTTATTGAATTACTTAACGATAAAGACATTGAGAATGTAAGGCCCTTCTCTCCTATGCAACAAGAAATTCTCAAAATTTACGAAGAAGGCGTATTAAGTGCTGAAGATGGTAATATTCCAGATGAGATACTTAAAATTGCCAAAATGGCTCAGCCTACCCCTTCAGAATTAATTCGCTATAAACTTTGGTTACAACAAAAATATAGGTCTCCATACACAGGCAACATCATACCATTAAATAAGCTATTTACAAGAGAATATGACATCGAGCATATTATACCACAATCTCGCTATTTTGATGATTCACTCAGCAATAAAGTAATATGCGAGGTTGAGGTAAATAAAGATAAAGACAATGCCACCGCATACGAGTACATTAAAAACAACAGAGGAAAAAAAATAGAACTCAGCCATGGGAAGGTAGCTACCATATTCACCGTAGAAGAATTTGAAGAGTTCGTTAAAACTCATTATAATAAAAGCCGGGGAAAAATGAAAAAACTGCTAATGGACGATATTCCGGAAACATTTATTCAGCGCCAGCTTAATGACAGCAGATACATTAGCAAGGTTGTTAAATCCCTAATGAGCAATATTGTCAGAGAAGATGATGAGCAAGATGCTATATCTAAAAACGTATTAACAAGCAATGGCATAATCACGTCTACATTAAAACAAGATTGGGGATTAAACGACATTTGGAACGAAGTCATTACCCCTCGTTTTGAGCGTCTAAATAAATTAACAAGCAGCCAGAATTTTGGGGAATGGGTTAATAAAGAAGGCAAAAAAGTTTTCCAAACTCAAGTTCCAATAGAACTACAAAAAGGCTTTAGCAAAAAAAGGATCGACCATCGCCACCATGCGTTAGACGCTATAGTTATTGCCTGTGCGTCCAGAAATCATATTAATTATTTGAATAACGAAAGCGCTCTAGGTAGTGAAAAAAAAGAGGTTAAGGAGAAAAAACGGTACGACTTGAAGCATAAATTATGTTTCAAGAAATACAATGACGATGCGAAAACCAATTACAAATGGGTATTTCACAAACCATGGGACACTTTTACGCAGGATACCAGAGAAAGTATTGGTAGTATAATTGTAAGCTTCAAACAAAACCTTAGAGTTATTAATAAAACGATTAATCAGTATCAATCCTGGGTTAAAGATGAGAATGGCAACCATATTAAGAAGCTCATTAAACAAACCAAAGGTGAAAACTGGGCGATTCGGAAATCGCTTCATAAAGACACTATTTCTGGCCTGGTTAACCTTAAATTTAAAAAGACGGTTAGTTTTTCCCAAGCATTAGACACCTGGAAATACATTACCGACAAATCCCTTCGTAGTAAAGTCAAAGAACTAATTACAAATGGCTACGATAAAAGAATGATTCAAAAATTTTTCAAAGAAAAGGAAAACACGTGGGATGCTAGAGATATATCAAAAGTAGAAGTCTACTACTTCGACAACGATAACGTAGCATCAAGAGTAAAAATTGATGAAAGCTTTAATCGCAAAAAAATAGAAAGTATTACCGATACCGGGATACAAAAAATAATGCGGACACACTTAGAAAAATTTGATGAATACAAAAATGGAAAGCTTACCGAACATCCGGAATTAGCATTCTCGCCAGATGGATTGGATGAATTAAACAAAAACATCTTAGAATTAAATAACGGAAAACCTCATCAGCCTATCTACAAAGTCCGCATATTTGAACCCAAAGGCAATAAATTTAATGTTGGACAATCAGGTAACAAAAGAAATAAATATGTGGAAGCGGCAAAAGGTACCAACCTATTTTTTGCCGTTTATGAAAATGAGGCAGGCAAACGCAGCTACGAAACAGTTCCGTTAAACATTATAATAGAACGACAAAAACAGAAACTGCCGCCAGTTCCAGAAGTCAAAGAGGAAAGTAAATTATTATTTTATCTTTCGCCCAATGACTTGGTATATGTTCAAGATAAGGACACACCTGCACTTCCAGCATTAATAGATAATTCTTTTGAAGATGAGGATTTAAAAAGAATCTACAAGATTGTGAGCTTTACCGGGAATAGATTATATGCCATTCCATATCCAATCGCCACTTCAATTGTAGATAAAGTTGAGTTCACACAATTAAACAAGATGGAATTCTCCCTTGAGAAACAATCATTTAAAGAAAATGCCATTAAAATCATTGTTGACCGTATTGGAAAATTAAAAGAAGTAAATGGAAGAAGGATTCATTCAATAAGCCCTGATGCACAGACTATCCCTATAGAATTGTATACCTAGAACTTCCTTCAAATCGTGAAAATCTAAAAGTCATTTTTAGGTTTTCACGGTAAAATCTTATATTGTAATCATACAACCTATACATATTCAACCCAATAGGATATGATTAAAAGAACCTTATACTTTAGTAACCCCGCTTACCTTAGTAGAAAAGAAGAACAGTTGGTTATTGACCTACCCCATCTTAAAGTTCTAGGAGAAAAAGAATCGAAAAAGGTAGTCCCTATAGAGGATATTGGAGTTATTATACTCGACCATCAACAAATTACCATTACCCATTCCTGTATAGCTGCTCTGTTGCAAAACAACATAGCATTAATTACCTGTGATCATACACACCATCCTGTAGGTTTATTGCTTCCATTAGATGGGCACGACACTCAAAGTGAACGATTCCGTTACCAGATTGAAGCTTCGCAACCCTTAAAGAAACAATTGTGGCAGCAAACTATTCAGGCTAAAATATTGAACCAGGCTGCAGTATTGGCTGAACGCGGTATTTCGTATGATAACATGTTGTATTGGGCAAAATCGGTTCGCTCTGGCGACCCTGACAATTACGAAGGCCGAGCTGCTGCCTATTACTGGAAAAACGTATTTCCTAAAAAAGTAGAATTTTTCAGAGGACGGGAAGGTGATCCTCCAAACAACCTTTTAAATTATGGTTATGCAATTTTAAGGGCTATTGTAGCCCGGCAATTGGTTTCCTCCGGTTTGCTTCCTACCCTTGGTATACATCACCGGAATAAATATAATGCCTATTGCCTTGCCGATGATATAATGGAACCTTACCGCCCCTATGTAGACAAAATCGTACTGGGAATTATTGACCGGGGAGAAAATTTTCTGGAATTAGGTACCTCTATTAAATCGCAACTGTTAGGAATAGCGAGTGTTGATGTACATTTTGAGAAAACACGAAGCCCGCTGATGGTTGGTTTGCAAACTACTACCTCTTCGCTTGCCAAATGCTATGAGGGCAGCTTAAGAAAGATTAATTACCCTTTGATAAAAAACCTGGAACTGAAACGTAACTATACCTATCCGGATGACGAAGGCAAATTAAGTATGGCTGCTGAAAAAGAATATCCTTACGGAAATAATCCGGATGCAGAACCAAATCTTCCTTTTTAATCATGCGTTTAAATGAATATAGAATTTTGTGGGTATTAGTTTTCTTCGACCTTCCAACCGAGACTAAAAAAGACCGGCAGATTTATGCAAGGTTCAGAAAAGATATCCTCCGGGATGGATTTTCGATGTTTCAATTTTCTATCTATCTGCGGCATTGCAGCAGCCGCGAAAATGCAGATGTGCACATTAAACGCGTCAAACGATTTCTTCCAGAAAAAGGGCATATTGGCATTATGACTATAACAGACAAGCAGTTTGGAATGATGGAATTATTTTATGGGAAGGAAGAAAAATCATTGCCAAACACACCCCAGCAATTGGAATTATTTTAGACATTATCCATGAAAATCGTAAATTTGATTTTCGTTTTTCATGGATATAATCAGACATACCATATTAGAAAAAATCAAAGAACTTACTGGCATTTTTCCGGCTATCGCCTTATTGGGGCCGCGGCAATCTGGAAAGACAACTTTGGCAAAAACATTGTGGGCCAATCCAAATACTATATATCTGGATCTGGAACTAAGCAAAGACCGGGCAAAATTAACTGACCCCTATCTCTTTTTTTCATCTAACAAGGATAAACAGATCATTTTAGATGAAGTACAATTTATGCCATCTTTATTCTCCGAATTAAGAGGTATTATAGATGAAGATAGAAGGGCTGACCGATTTATTTTACTGGGGTCAGCATCTCCCGAATTAATCAAGCATAGCTCAGAAACCTTAGCAGGCCGCATCGGCTATCTGGAACTTACTCCGTTCTTATTAAACGAGATTTCAGAGACTAATCCAGTCCCTTTAGCACATTGGCTAAGAGGAGGATTTCCTTTGGCTTATTTGGCATCAAGCGACAGAGCAAGCACTATTTGGAGAAAAAACTTTATAAAAACTTTTATTGAACGAGATCTCGGTTTACTGGGGTTAAATGCTGATCCCAGACTTATCGAACGTTTTTGGAAGATGGTTTCTGCGCATCACGCGAATCTATGGAATGCCGAAACTATAGCACGGTCCCTGGGTATAAGCCGGCCTACCGTAAACAGATATTTAGATTTCATGACAGGAACATTTATGATACGCCAGCTTGCTCCATATTCAATAAATATTCCTAAGCGATTAGTAAAATCGCCTAAAATATATATCCGTGACAGCGGCATACTACATACTACGCTGGATATTACTTCGAGTGCTGATTTAATGGAAAGTATTTATTCTGGAGGTTCCTGGGAAGGCTATGTTATCGAACAGATTATAAACAATTTAAATGATGCCTACACTCCTTATTTTTATCGTACCCACCAGGGTGCGGAATGTGACCTTGTATTGGAAAAGGGTGGAAAAATAAAATTCGCAATTGAAGTAAAGCTTTCTTCTTCCCCGGTAGCCAGCAAAGGTTTTTTACAATCTATGGAAGATATTGAAGCAGAACAAGGCTTTATTATAGCCCCCGTAGCTGAAAGCTATTTAATTAAAAAAAATATTCTGGTGGCTAATTTGAAAGATTTTATTAAAGTAATATTTGAAACAGCAGGTTAAACGCCATTAAATTAAGGCGGTAATTTTATAAAAAATCCGAAGTTTCTTTAATGAAAAATCGGATTTTTTATTTTCTAATTTCGCATTTAACGAACTGTAATTCAACACGATAAACCCGGGTATGTTGTGGCTAATATCGTAAAGAACAAATCTGAAAGCAAATCACAACAAGGGATATCTGAAATATATCCCAACCGGCGTTGTGGCTAATATCGTAAAGAACAAATCTGAAAGCAAATCACAACTAATGTCCGGCATTGGCTTATTGGGCTTGTGTTGTGGCTAATATCGTAAAGAACAAATCTGAAAGCAAATCACAACGAGTTTCCGAAGATGTATGGCTGTATGGACGTTGTGGCTAATATCGTAAAGAACAAATCTGAAAGCAAATCACAACAGAGAGTCTGAAGTAAAGCCTAAGAAAACCGTTGTGGCTAATATCGTAAAGAACAAATCTGAAA
>CBIHNR010000081.1:0-23824 GCA_966211215.1 uncultured Pedobacter sp. | reverse complement strand
AGTATTCAAAGTTGAGAATACTCTTCGCTGATGGTAACTATATAGATAAATCAGTTAATTAAATGTCCGTTACAACTGACAACCAGCATTGGCTAACGTTTCGCTATGTCAGCAAAGGGCACTCTATTCTAACTTAGCGATTCGGATATCAAATTGCAGATATGAAATACCTGTTGACTGCGAGCGCCCTAATTTTATTTATATACGTCGGCGTAAGTGCATTTCCTCAGCCAATGTTTGCTAATCACAGAAAATACCAGAATTATGAGATCTGGTCAGATAGGCCAATTCCACCGCAAATTACTCAGGTGCTCGATGATGCAACTCGACGACTGAATACATCTGATTTGTATGATAAAAACAGCACGATCAGAATTTTTTTCTGTAATGCATCATGGAGATTGTGGCTGTATGGCCAGCATTTTAGCGATCAAATTGGGGCCGACGCCGACACATGGCTTACGCGTAATATATATATCCGGGCCTCTGACATAGCATCCAACCAAATTTACGCGCCGGGAGGCGGTCCGATTGCAGATGCCAACCAGCGGCCACTGTCGTATTTCATCGCCCATGAAGCGACGCATATAATAGAATCACGCCAGTTTGGGCGCTTGGTTAGCGTTTCATATCCGCAGTGGTTAGTGGAAGGCTATGCCGATTACATAGGCAAGGGAGGCGATTTTGATTTTGATGAAAATTATCATTTATTCAGAACTGGTAACCCACTGATGGATTTTCAAAAAAGCGGATTATACCGAGGCTTTCATCTTGAAATTTCTTTGCTTCTTAACAAAAAAGGACAGACAGTAAGGCAGATTTTCGCCAATCCACCAAGCGAGCGCGCCTTGAGAGAGCTGCTTATAAACTTCAGGCCTTAATAAAAAAGAGTCTCTTACTCCTAGGCGTTTTGATATTGATATCCTGGGGAGTCTGAAGATTCTTTTCCATTGAATAATCCGTAGAGAAGCTTCACAGTCACCCAGTAAACATAAATTTTCTTCAGTATGAATTAATCCGATTAATGAATATATTCAGCAATCAAAAAATGAAGTCGATTGCTTTTATTGATACGGAAATTGAGCCGGAGAGTCGCAGGATTCTCGACATTGGAAGCGTCAGGTCTGATGGAAGCATTTTTCATAAACCTTCGCTTACGGAGTTTACGCACTTTCTGAAAGGCGCTCAGTTTATATCGGGACATAATATTCTTAATCACGACCTGAAATATATTAGAAGCGCTGTTGCCGATGCGGGAATAGATGAGGCTAACGTTATCGACACACTTTTTCTTTCACCCCTTTTATTTCCCGAAAAGCCTTATCATCCCTTAAATAAGGACTATAAACTTCAATTCGACGAATCCAATTCTCCTTTAAATGATGCCATCATAACCAAAGAATTACTTTATGAGGAAATAGCAGCCTTTAAACGAACAGACGAACTGCTTAAGCAAATTTTTTATCTGTTACTGAAGGAGATCAAAGGCTTCTGTGCTTTTTTTCAATTGATTGAGTATAGCAGTACAGATATTGATCCCGAAAGATTAATTGCCGAAAAATTCTCATCGAAAGTCTGTACACAGGCTAATCTTTCAAAATTAATTTCAGGGCATCCTATCGAACTTGCTTATGCACTGTCGCTCATAAATGCAAACGACAGGTATTCTATAACTCCACCCTGGGTGCTGAAAAACTATCCCGCTATTGAGAATGTCATTTTTCAATTGAGGAACAAGCCTTGTGTGAGTGGTTGTAACTATTGCAGCAGGGTATTGGATATTCATAGCGGACTGAAACGTTTTTTCGGCTTTCCTGCTTACCGAACCTATGCCGGTGAACCCTTGCAGGAGAAAGCGGTAAAGGCTGCGGTTAACAACAAATCGATCTTAGCTGTATTTCCAACCGGTGGGGGAAAGTCTATCACTTTTCAGGTACCTGCGCTAATGAGCGGCGAAAGCGCGAAGGGTTTAACAGTGATAATTTCTCCCTTGCAATCGTTGATGAAAGATCAGGTAGACAATCTTGAAAAAATTGGAATTACCGATGCTGTTACCATCAATGGCTTGCTTGATCCTATTGAACGGGCAAAATCATTTGAAAGGGTAGAAGATGGATCGGCATCCATTCTGTATATCTCACCAGAATCGCTTCGTTCAAAAACAATTGAACGCTTGCTTTTAGGACGAAAAATAGTTCGCTTTGTGATTGACGAAGCACATTGTTTTTCTTCCTGGGGGCAGGATTTCAGGGTGGATTATTTATACATTGGTGATTTTATCAAGTCTCTTCAGGCTAAGAAAAATCTCGAAGATGCAATTCCGGTTTCCTGTTTTACAGCCACAGCTAAACAAAAAGTAATTGAAGATATCAGGGATTATTTCAGACAAAAGCTTTCTCTCGAATTAGAGATATTCTCTTCTAAAGCATCCAGGACAAATCTTCACTACAAGGTTTTCGAGAAAGGTGATGAGGAAGCTAAGTATCAGGAAGTAAGGGATCTGCTAGAAGAACGAGATTGTCCTGCTATTATTTATGTTTCGAGAACCCGAAAAGCGAATTCCCTTGCAGAAAAATTAACGGCTGACGGATTTAATGCCAAAGCCTATCATGGCAAAATGGATGCAAAGGAGAAAACAGCCAATCAAAATTCATTTATAGCCGGAGAAGTCCAGATCATGGTTGCCACTTCGGCTTTCGGAATGGGCGTTGATAAGAAGGATGTCGGTATAGTAATTCATTATGAGATTTCCGATTCGCTCGAAAATTATATCCAGGAAGCTGGCAGAGCGGGTCGTGATGAAAATATAGTTGCCGACTGTTTTGTACTTTTTAACGAAGAAGATCTCAGCAAGCATTTCATCCTGCTAAATCAAACCAAACTCTCCATCAAAGAAATTCAGCAGGTTTGGAAAGCCATTAAAGAGATTACGAAGTTTCGGTTGAAGGTTTCCAATTCGGCTTTGGAAATTGCACGGAAGGCTGGGTGGGACGATAACGTAGCCGAAATAGAAACAAGGGTTACAACGGCGATTGCTGCCCTGGAAGAAGCAGGCTACCTGAAACGGGGACAAAATACACCACGGGTTTTTGCAAACAGTATTCTTTCTAAATCCGCTCAAGAAGCTATTGATAAAATTAACGCTTCGGAGAAGTTTAACCAGAAGCAAAAAGAGAAAGCAGTCAGGATTATCAAAAAGCTTTTTTCCAGTAAAAGCAGGAAAGCCTTAAGTGACGAAGCCGCGGAATCAAGGATTGATTATATCAGTGATCATTTAGGTATTGTAAAGGAAGAAGTGATAGATATAATCAAGCTTCTTCGCGAAGAAAAGATACTGGCTGATACCAAAGATTTGTCGGCTTTTATTAAACGAGGAGAAAGTAAAAACCGTTCGCTGGCTACCGTTGAGTTATTTAGCCGGATTGAGAATTTTCTGTTATCAGTTTTTGAGGAACAGGAAAGCACATTTCTACTTAAAGAATTGAATGAGAGGGCGGAGGAGAAAGGTTGCGAAGGTGTAAGCTTAAACCGAATTAAGACCTTAATCAATTTCTGGGCTATTAAAAGCTGGATTAAGCGAAGCAGCAAGGATTATTCGAAAAAACACCTCACAATTGTTTGTCTTCATCCCAAAGAAATTCTGATGACTAAGTTAGAGAAGCGACAGGAGCTGGCTAAGTTTATTGTTGAATATCTCTATGAAAAAAGCAATCGTACCACTACTGAAGACGATAAAAATAAGGAAGAATTATTGGTGGAATTCTCTGTTCATGAGTTGAAAGATGCATTTGAGAATAGATTGCAATTGTTTGACACACAGGTAAGTCTTGAAGATATTGAAGATGCACTTTTTTACTTGTCGAGAATAGATTCCATCAAGATAGAAGGAGGTTTTCTGGTAATTTATAATTCTTTGAGTATTGAGCGGGTTGAACAGGACAATAAACGAAGGTATAAGGTTGAAGATTATCAAAAGCTAAATCAGTTCTACGAAAATAAGGTCCAGCAAATCCATATAGTGGGGGAGTATGCAAAGAAGATGATTAGTGATTACAAAGATGCTTTGCAGTTTGTAGAAGATTATTTTCAGCTGAATTACAGCTCTTTTCTGAATAAATATTTCAAGGGGAGCCGTCAAAACGAGATCAAACGAAACGTTACGCCTGCTAAGTTTAATCAGTTGTTCGGTGAGCTTTCGCCTACGCAATTGAACATAATAAAGAACAATGATGCGAAAAATATTGCGGTTGCGGCTGGGCCCGGTAGCGGAAAAACGAGGCTTTTAGTTCATAAGCTTGCTTCCTTGCTTTTAATGGAAGATGTTAAACACGAGCAATTGCTGATGGTGACATTTTCGAGAGCCGCAGCAACCGAGTTTAAGAAGCGTTTGCTGAAGCTGATTGGAAATGTGGCTAATTATATCGAGATCAAAACCTTTCACTCTTTCTGTTTTGACCTTTTGGGAAAAGTTGGAAGTTTGGAAAAGTCGGGTGTGATTTTGAAGACTGCAGTCGAGAAGATCAGGCGGAGGGAAGTAGAAGCAAGTGCTATTACCAAAACTGTTCTGGTGATAGATGAAGCACAGGATATGGATGCAGACGAATTCAGCCTTATTAGCGCCTTAATGGATTACAACGAGGATTTAAGGGTGATTGCTGTAGGGGATGATGATCAGAATATTTATGAATTCAGAGGGGCAAGCTCCAGGTACTTGGAGCAATTCATTGAGGTGAACCTGGCGCTTAAGTACGAACTGATAGAAAATTACCGAAGCAAAAATAACCTTGTTGAGTTTACTAATCAGCTGGTAAAAACTATTTCTCACCGACTTAAGGATACTTCAGTCATTGCCCGGCAAGTAGATAACGGTAAAATAAAATTGTTTAGATATCAGAGCGGAAATTTGGTGACGCCTTTGGTGAATCAATTACTGAAAACTGATCTTGCCGGAACTACTTGCGTACTTACCAAAACCAACGATGAAGCTTTGCAGGCCACCGGACTTTTGCTGAAGCATGGGATGCCTGCTAAACTGATCCAGACAAATGACGGATTCAATTTATACAATCTAGTCGAGGTAAGATACTTTTTAGACAAGCTGAACCTGGTTGATGATGGTTTTATTATTAGCGATGATACCTGGGTTGAAACAAAAAAAGAATTGGTAAGAAAGCTTGGTAATAGTTCTAAATTGGAAGTTTGCCTTAACCTGATCAACGATTTTGAAACCATTAACCCCAAGCGGAAATATAAATCGGATCTTGCTGTTTTTGTTCGCGAGTCGAAATTAGAGGACTTCTTTAGCGACAACGGGGAAACTATATTAGTCTCTACGATCCATAAAGCCAAGGGAAAAGAGTTTGATAACGTTTTCCTGCTGCTCGAAAATGTAAATGCTTCAACCGATGAAGTTAAGAGGTTATTGTATGTTGCCATGACAAGGGCAAAGCAAAACTTAACGATTCACTTGAATACAAATTTCCTGGATGGTATCACTGTAGAAAATCTGGAACGGTTCGAAGATCCCGAAATCTATCAGCCTCCAAAAGAAATCACCATGCATTTAACTTACAAAGACGTATGGCTGGATTATTTCATTAACAAACAGTATATCATTGCCGGATTAACCTGCGGGGATGAATTGATATTGGCCAGAGATGGATGTTCGACATCTAAAGGCCAGTCGGTTCTAAAATTCTCTTCAAAGTTTATCGCTCACATTGAACTGATGCGGCAAAGGAATTATGAGCTGAAAAAAGCGAAAATAAACTTTATCGTTTGGTGGCTAAAAGAAGGGACGGAACAAGAAGTGAAAGTTATCCTTCCAGAACTTTATTTTGTAACAGCTAACTAAGCCCAACCAGCAAAAAAGCGACACAATTCACATTTGAATTCAAGAGAAAAGGGTAAAAAACGGCAATGCAGGGGAGGAGACACCCAAAAAATAACCGGAGTAAGCATGACGCTTAAATCCAATCAGCCTAAACCTGCTCCCTGATCATGGACTTAGCCAATGTACCTAAAGTCTTCAAGGCAAATTCAATTTCCCTATTAAGCGGGGTACCAAAGCAAATACGGATACAGTTAGTAAAGCGGGCATCAGTACTGAAAATATGTCCGGGTGAAATGCTAATATTATATTTTAAACCCAATTTAAACAGCTCAAAGGCATCAATTCCTTTGTCCAGCTCAATCCAAAGTACATAACCGCCCTTAGGCTGACTAACCTTAGTCGATTCCGGAAAGTACTCCGCAATAGCCCGTGTATATAAAAGGCTTTGCGTGTATAATGCTTTTCGTAGGTTCCGCATATGCAAGTCGAAGCGGCCTGTTTCAAAAAACAAACCCACAGCTGCTTGATTCGGGGTTGCTGCAGAAACGGTATGCATTAGTTTTATGTGCAATACCTTGTCTTTAAACTTGCCCGGAATACACCAACCCACACGGTAACCCGGGGCAAGTGATTTTGATATAGATGAACAAAGTAGAACCAATCCCTTTTTATCGAAACTTTTGCAGGTGCGTGGCCTGGTGTTACCAAAGTACAGCTCGCCATAAATATCATCCTCAATCAATGGAATTTCTTTTGCTGCAAGCAGTTCTACCAGCTGTTTTTTCTTTTCCTCAGGCAGGATACAGCCGAGCGGATTAGTGAAATTGGTAACAAACAGACATGCCTTTATCTGAACTTTTTCAATTGCATTTCGGAGGTATTCAAGGCTGATGCCCTCTGCCGGATGGGTGGGAATTTCCAGAACCTTTAAGCCAAGGCTCTTCATCACATTAAAAATTCCAAAATAAGTAGGGGTTTCAATGGCAATTGTATCACCCGGCTCAGCTACAGCTTTCAAACAAAACACCAAAGCCTCCATACAGCCCTGGGTTGTTACCACATCTTTATCGCTAATATTTCCGCCCCAGTTAAATGCATACCGTGCAATCTGTTTTCTAAGCCGGCTATTTCCCTGAGTACTTTCATAGCCCGTACAACTGTCTGCACTTTCCCTAATGGCTTCCACCAAAGTTTTACTTAATTTTTTTACCGGAAGAAGCTCGGCGGATGGTACAGCTATTGAGAGCCGAATCAGTCCTTCTGCGTTCAAATTTCTATAGACCATAGAAACTATATCATCGACACTGGTTTCTTCGGGAGCTTTACTTTCGATTGCTTCATCCGAAGGGCTCGGCCGTTTTTTTCGGTTGGACACGTAGTAGCCCGATTTAGGCCGAGCTTCAACCATACCCTTAATTTCTAACTGAGTATACGCTTTAAATGCAGTGGAAAGGCTTACGCCTTGTTCCTTGCTTAGAGCCCTAACCGACAATAGCTTATCTCCGGTTTTTAGTACGCCATCAAGTATGTTTTTCTCCAGTTTGTCTGCCAACTGATTGTATAAGAACTCTTCCTCAGGTATAATATTTTCTAGCCTCATGTAAAATCTGTTATGCTCAAATTTATGAAAACTGAATCTGTTTTCTATAGTTTATTTCCTTCAACTTTGAACAGTTAATTAAAAGGATTATGGGAGTAAAACTGAAAGCATATTTGGCTCTTGCATTTATTTGCATTGTATGGGGAACCACCTATCTGGCTGCACGTGTGGGGGTTAGAGATTTTCCTCCATTTTTATTTATGGGACTCCGCCAAACATCCGCTGGCATTTTACTCATACTGTTTGTGATGCTTTCGGGTAAGAAGCCAGATTTACGCTGGAGTTTGTTCAGGCAGCAAGTGGTTCCTGGCATCTGCATGATAACGTTCGGAAATGGAATTATAGCTTGGGCGGTTCAATATATTCCCAGCGGCATAGCCGCCCTGATATGCTCAATGATTCCTCTCTATGTTATTTTAATCAATCTTATACTTAACAGGAAGGAAAACCTGAACTGGCGGATCATCATGGGAACAATTCTTGGCTTGGCTGGAATCCTGCTGATCTTCAGGAGCCACTTGGCAGAGTTGCGGAATAAAGAATATCTTGCCGGAATACTTATTACAATTGCTTCTTGCATCTCCTGGGCCGGCGGAACAATCTATTCCCAAAAAAACAAAACGTCGTCCAGCCCAATTCTAAATGCTTCTATGCAGCTTTTTATCGGTGGGGCTGGCTTATTGTTGATGAGTTCATTTTTTGAAAAAAGCAGCGGAATTCCTCCTTTATCAGGAAACACTTTATTGGCCTGGATATATCTGGTTTTGATAGGATCCGTTGCCGCCTTTGCCGCTTATATGTATGCATTATCACAACTGCCTGTTGCACTGGTGACTGTATACGCCTACATAAATCCGCTGGTGGCTGTAATTCTTGGCGCGGTGTTGTTAAACGAGCACATTAATATCTATACGGTTGCGGCAGGGCTGATTATTATCTGCGGAGTATACCTGGTAAACACCGGATACAGGCTTCAACACAGGCATTAACATTTCAATCAAAATACAATGAAGAAAATCGGACTTATTGCGGGCATGTCATGGGAAAGCTCGGCTGTTTATTATCGGCACATTAATAGATTAGCCAACCAGAAAATGGGTGGATTACATTCTGCAGAAATTATAATGCACAGCGTGGATTATGAGCCATTTCTGCAATTGTCATCTGAAAATAAATGGGACACTATTGGCGAACGAACAAGTGCCATTGCCGAAAACCTTGCTGCCGCGGGTGCTGATTGCATTCTAATTTGCTGCAATACGGTTCACCTCATCGCTCACATGGTTGAGCAGAAGCTATCTATTCCTCTTCTTCACATTGTTGATCCATGCGGAGAGGCGATTAAAAAGAATGGGCTGAAAAAAATAGGGCTCATCGGTACGCATTACACAATGGAGCGGGATTTTTTTAAGAGGCGCCTGGAAGAGAAGTATGGAATCGAAACGGTTATACCAGAAGATAAAGACCGGAAATATTTAAATAACGCTATTAAAAGCGAATTCTGTAAGGGGCTTTTTTATCCTGAAACCAAGCGGGAAGTAATAGAAATAATTAAAAGGCTGGAAGCCATGGGCGCCGAAGGCGTGATTTTAGGCTGTACCGAAATTCCCATTCTGATTCAAGTGGAGGATTGTTCTATTCCCACATTTGATACTACTTTTCTTCATTCTGAAGCGGCATTAGAGTTTGCCTTAAGTTAGATTTACAGCTTAAAGTTTGAGCAATGCAAGCCCTCTACAATTCTGTAAAGGGCTTGCATTGCTTGTTCAAGTGCTTTTTCGATGTCCTTCTATCGCTATAATGATATTGTCTGTAACTAATTCATTTTTAGGTACTTTAGAATATGAGGCTTTGTCATCTCAAGTAAAGAGCTTTTTTACAAAAAGCAAAATATAGACATGACATCTGGTACAATACCGGCTAGCCCGCTTTGTCATTCCGACGATAGGAGGAATCCTAAAGCGCTTTGTTATATTGCTTAAGATCTCTCCTTAGGTCGAGATGACAAAATGCCAAACATGCAACTCGCTGAAGATAAACAACATATAAATGATGTCATTATAACGATAGGTGAGATCCTACGTAATACGCATAATAACACGCTTTAAGATCTCTCCAAAGTCGAGATGACAAAGCGGGCCTGCGTTTCGTCAGATGTCATCGCTATATTTTTCTTTCCCAATGTTCTTTACTCGATATGACGGCTAAAATAAATTGTCCGCCCCCGAAAAATTTATGCTATGCAGGATCCAGTAGGCTGCTTTGTTTGTCACAAATTTGTTGCAAACTTTTGCATTCTAATTTTAATACTAGTTTTGGGGCATTAACCAAGAATAATTTAGTTTTCCAGCATTTAAATATCACATATACGCATGATTGACGTATGTAATGCCAACGTTTGCATTTTTATGTGAGTTCTAAAGATTGGGGGCTGATTAACTTAACCATACATAACCATTTTATTAATTTATGAAACATCTTCTGCTATTCGGCGGGTTGCTTTTTGCTTTGGTACAAAAAGCGTCCGCTCAAACTCATCAGGTTTCGGGAAAGGTTTCCGACAAGAAGGGGGAAGCCCTAATTGGAGTTTCCGTAGTTGTGAAAGGGACTACGAAAGGAACCAGTACCGACCTTTCTGGCACCTATCGTATTGAGGTGCCTAACAACTCATCAGTACTCGTCTTTAACTATTTGGGGTTCAAATCCAAAGAGGTGAGTGCAGGTAACTCCGATCGGGTAAATGTTACCCTCGAAGAAGACATTGCCAGCCTTAACGAGGTTGTTGTTATCGGGTACGGAACTGTAAAAAGGCGGGATTTGACAGGTGCAGTTGCCTCTGTTACTGGACAAGATATTGCGGCTACACCGGTTCCAAACGTGGCGCAGGCCATGCAAGGAAAAATGCCAGGCGTAAAAATCACTGCGCAAGACGGCCGCCCAGGAGCAGATATAGCTATCCGCGTCCGCGGTGGAGGTTCTATATCCCAAAGCAACCAACCTTTAATTCTTGTGGACGGGATTCCGGGCAGCCTCAATGATATTTCAGGCGATCAGATTGAAAGCATTGATGTCCTTAAGGACGCCTCATCTACTGCAATTTATGGTGCCAGGGGAGCTAATGGTGTAGTGCTTGTCTCTACAAAAGCAGCAAAAGCAGGAAAAACGACTGTAAGTTACAGTGGTTATTGGAAGAAAAACAAACCAACGAAATATCTCGAAGCTCTAAGTCCTTATGATTATTTGAGATATGTATGGGCAAATGCGGCTGCAAATGGGGTTGCTTACCAAACACCGTTCGAGAAATACTACGGTTTAGGTGCTAATGCTGGTACAAATACCGGAGGCATTGAAAGCTATCGAAATCTGGCCTCAGATGACATCCAAAGGCAAGTATATAATGAGTCAGATTCCTGGAATCACGCTTTAACCTTAACAGGTGGAACAGACAAAACCAAAATACTGTTTTCGGCTAACTATACCGATGATCGGGGAATGAAGATAAATTCATATTACAAAAGAGCAAATGCGGCATTCAAGCTTACTCAGAAAATCAGTGAAAATTTGACGTTCGATTTGAATACCCGATATACACGTACGCCAACACTTGGAGATGAAGGAACATCCAGTGGCGGCGGGTCTTTACTCTCTACTTCCTATCGTTTTCGCCCTATTGCCACAACTCATGTTTTAGGCGATCTTAATGCAGTTAGGACAGGTAATATTGAGCAGTACGGAAAAAACTCAATGTGGGATACTTACAGCCCGGCTGCACGTATCGGCGACTACGAGCCATATAACAAAAATCAGAATGCAGTTGCAATAACCTCCCTAAATTGGAACATCATCAAAGGTTTGACATACCATACTGATTTTAGCTTAAATACGGCATGGAACCAGAGGAAATACTGGTCTGGAGCTGTTTACAGGGCTTATATAGAAGACGCGACAAGCGCAAAGTTATATGCCGGAGACGCTGATTTTCGTAAAACAGATAGTTGGAATACGCGGTGGACGAATACCTTAGCTTACGACTTCAAGATTAATAGAGCACATAAATTAAATGTACTAGCAGGCCAGGAAGTGGCAAATTCTGGAGGAACCAGCCTGGCAGTGCAAGCGACCCGTTTTCCAGCGAATTTTGATAAAGAGACTGCATTCGCCCAAATCAACCAATATGATCGAACAAACGGATCTGCCCTGTTTTCTTCCAACGTGGACTTTCCAAAACGGATGCGGTCCTTTTTTGGACGAGCTAACTACTCGCTCTTAGACAGATATTTGTTAACATTCACATTCCGCGCTGATGGATCCTCAACATTCGGGCCTAAAAATAAATGGGGATACTTCCCTGCTGCGGCTTTCGCATGGAGAGTATCAGATGAGCCTTTTTTGAAGAATATTGAATGGTTAGATAACTTAAAATTCAGGGCCTCGTACGGCGAGGCCGGGAATGACGCAATCGAGCCTGGCATGTTTATGCAACTATGGAATTCAGTAACTGATCAACGAAACCAATACGCTGTTGGGCATCAAAGCCAGGCAGCTTATCAGGTGACCGGAACTCTGGCTAACGAGAATTTGAAATGGGAAACAACCATTACCCGTAATATAGGAGCCGATTTTGGCTTGTTTAGAAGCAGATTGTCAGGTACTATTGATCTATACTGGAATTCTACCAAAGATTTGTTGACAGAAATTCCTATTCCCGGCATCACCGGCTTTACCTCAACAATTGAAAATGTCGGCCAAACAAGTAACAAGGGTATAGAGCTCTCTCTCTCAGGAACAATTTTAAGAAATAAAGACTGGAAGTTAAGTGTTGGCGGGAATGTAAACTTTAATAAAAGCAATATAGATGAGCTAGCTCCTGGCATAACCGGCCTGTATGGATCAAATTGGAATAGCGCAGGAACATATCCTACTTCTGATTATTTCCTGAAGGAAGGAGAATCAGTGGGGCTGGTTCGGGGATTAACTTATGATGGTTTTTACACTCCGGATGATTTCACTTACAACAATGGTATGTACACGTTGAAATCAGGCGTAGTAGACCTAACCAACCCGGTGCTACAGGTTATACACGGCCTTAATGCGACCAATCGCCCTGCCGGACAAATTGCATATCCGGGACTTCCTAAGTTTAGGGATCTGGATAATAGTGGCAAGATCGATGATAAGGACCTTTCTGTTATTGGTAAAATGACTCCTGTACATACAGGTGGTTTTAGTTTTGATATGGGATACAGGAACTTTGATTTAGGTTTGAATTTCAACTGGAGTTATGGCAATGATGTATATAATGTAACTAAACTAGCCACATTGTTTGGCCCGAAAGAAGCTGGTGTTTATGAAAATAAACTAGCGATTATGAACAACGCTTATAAAATATACGATGTTGTAAATGGCCAGCTCGTGCGCCTAAACACTCCAGCTGAACTGAATGCCGCGAATGTGAATGCAACTTTGCCTTTAGCCTATAGCGAAGGCGGCCCTACTTCAACTCTGGGGATCGAAGACGGATCATTTCTACGCTTAAATACACTAACCTTAGGATACAGGCTTCCGAAATCACTGATTTCAAAAGCCAGATTAAGTAATGTACATCTTTATAGTAGCATTTATAACTTACTAACAATTACTGGCTACAGTGGGCTGGATCCGGAAGTAAGTACCAATAATAATTTTAATTCCCAGAAATTTCCCACTATCGGAATGGATTATGGAGCTTATCCCAGGGCCCGTTCTTTTGTTTTTGGTGTGAATGTTAATTTTTAACGGTTAAAAAAATGAAAAGCTTAAAATATATATTAGCGATCGCAGCCTGCATCACTTTCAGTCAGTGTAAAGATGATTTTTTGAATACAAAATCTCCGTCCAATGTGGACGACGATTTTGTTACTTCAACACCCGCCGAAACATTCAAAATACTTTCATGGGGATATGCAAATTACCGTCAAAATAGTATTATGGGTGTTTACAGATGGAATGATCCGATAGGGTCAGACGCTGAGACATATCCGGAAGATAACTCAAGCAATAATTTAAATGCCATCTTACGTCCCGAGCTATTAACTATTGATGTGGTAGCTGGAGGCTTTAACGGGCTGTATGCTACACTTGCCAGAGCAGATACAGTGGCATCACTTATTGCAGAAAAAGCTGCATATAAAGAGGATGTCGCCGCTGGCAGAATTTCTCAATGGACTCAGTTATATGGAGAGGCAGTTACTATGAAAGCGTTTTGCTATGCCGAGCTGGTTAAACATTTTGGTGATGTTCCCTTTGGTTATGAAAATACAAGGGCGAAGGAATATTCATTGTCATCCCGTTTCGCTATTTACGACAATCTGATTGAGGACCTTAAAAGAGTAGAACCTTTAATGTACAGAATAGGTGAGGGTGGTATTAACGCCGAACGATTTTCAAGAACGTTCTGTAACGCTTTAATAGGCCAAATAGCGCTTTCTGCTGGAGGTTATCAAACTATCCGCACGGATATGCCGGACTTATACGGAAATGTAAGTTTTACCAAAAAAGGTAATGAAGCCAATAAGTGTGTATATGCTCGCCGTGCAGATTATTTAAATTACTACCAGATAGCTAAAACCTATCTGCAAAAAGCTATTGATAATAAAGGGACGGCTGGTTTAATCGCTGCTGACACTAGAAGCTCTGTGAATAATCCTTTCCAACGACATTTTCAATATACTCATGATTTGCAGGTAAGTCCGGAATCAGTGTTTGAAATTGGAAATTATCAAGTTGGGCAAACATTAACTAATGGAGAGTACCCTTATGCCTTCGGCCGTCCATCAGATGGAGGTAGTGCTAATGCAGCTCCCACTAAAGTGTTTGGAGCTCTTCGTATCATTCCAATTGTTTACTATGGGGAATATAGTAATGCGGATAAACGAAGAGATGTTAGTGTTGCTGTTACCGGAAGTAAAGGAGATGGTAATGAGATGATGCTCTCTTTTGTTCCGGGGAATAAGAACACCGGCGGAATAGCAACAAACAAATGGGATGATAACCGTATGAATCCTCCATATGTTGCATCGCAGAGAAATTCTGGCATGAATTGGCCAGTGCTCCGTATGGCAGATGTTATGCTAATGTTAGCGGAAGCGAAGGCTGAACTCGGTGAGAGTGATGCTGTAGCGTTGGTTAACCAAATTCGTGAACGGGCGTTTGGTAATTCCACAAATAATATCGGTGCTTTATCTGGCCAGGCATTAAAAGATGCTATTATGCAAGAGCGTAAACTGGAACTGCTTGGGGAAGGAACTCGCCGCTGGGACCTGATCCGCTCAGGTACTTTTTCTGAAAGAGCCATAGCTATTCAACAGGAAATGACGACAATGATCAACAACATCAGAACCCAGGGCTATCACCGCTTTGCTAACGGTAACGAAATACCTGCCTATATCTGGACTAAGATGGTTAACCTACCCAATCCATTAACCTTCAATGGAGATATTACTAACCCAGCGCTTTACCCGGGATGGAGAGGACAATACGATTACACTAAGATTGAGGCAGTAAAGGGTAAGGTAGTTGGTACTAACCATAACGTAGCCATTCAGGGTTTGTTCCGTTATATCGATCCCAATGGTGCAGAGGCCCTGTTACTGCAAAGTCAGGGATATGTTAAAACCAAATGGGGAATTGATCTTGTTAATTATGAGGCTGCTTATAAAAGGAATACCCTTTCAGGAATAACTTCTGCCGGTGATCCGCCAAGATATTACTGGCCTATCCCGTCCGAAACGATCAGGCAATCGAAGGGAAAAGTTACAAATGGCTATGGATTAGCTAATCCATAGGTAATTAAAAAGATCGAGGAAAAGGAGGCAGGCTTTGGCTTAGCCTCCTTTTTATTTGTGGTGGGCAATATATATACTCAAGGATGGAAGTTCTAAACACGATAAAAGCTAGCGACCGTCAAGCGGCCAATCTCTTGGGCATCTTCGGGGAAGGCTGGATCACGGAAGGATAATAATGCGCCTTCAGCCACGGCTTATTCTAGCATTTGTTGTGACTGATCCTGCCATATCCGTGAGATAACCGTTGCAGGTACAAAGCAGGTAGATAGCGGATAGTACGAGGGCGAGGTCATTTTTTCGTTGTAAAGACATTGCATGTTCTGCTACCAAACAAGCCTGAAAGGCTTGACTCCAGAAAACCACGGGCGCAACCCGTGGCTGTGGCAATATCAATTGATACAAGCCTGAAAGGGCTTGACTCCCTGTAATCGCAGCTCAGTATAAGTTAACGTCCGTAATAGGTGTCTCCACCAACCACTTAACTTAGTAGATTGCATTGGTGGCAACGCCGGCTATGGGACAGAGACTCCAACCGCGAAAAAAATCGGCAACAACCACACTTGGTTACATCAAAGCTGTGAAAGATAATTTTCAAGTTTCTCTACAGTCAATAAAGTTTGGAGCGAAGTGCTCGTGCACAAGTTTCTTGTGTTTAACGACTTTCCCGAAGTAGTCTTATTATGGTAGTTTGTTCCATCCGGCCCGTGCATGGTGAAAACCCATTTACCACTGGTTGGTGAAGCCCTTGGGCACCCACCACTGTTTAATGTGTTCGGGTTTAGTCCATCCTTCCCAAACCTTTTCGATCGGGGTATTTAATAAAAGGGATGTCCTTTGATCTCTGTCGAAAGGGTCATTGCTTTCGTTTTGCATGATGTTGTGTTTGTTAGCTGCAGGGTTAAATCTTTAGCAAACCACGGAAACCCCTGGCCGCATAGTAAGATTCCGCACCGTTGTGATACAGGAAGATACTATCATAGCGGCGGTCGCAAAAAACGGCTCCGCCTAGTTTTCTGATATTAGAAGGTGTTTGCACCCAGCTTGACGTTTTCTTATCGAACTCTCCAAGCTTCTGCAATTCCCGATACTGTTCTTCAGTTAAAAGTTCAATACCTATTCTGCAGCCATATCAACAGCGCTGTTTTCCGGTTTATATTCTTTCCTTGATTCCAGGGCCTCCCGGTCGTAGCAAACGCTTCTGCGGCCTTTGGGGCTTTCCGCCGAACAATCACAAAAAATGTATTCGCCCCTAGCTGCATCATGGCCAATAACATCAGGTTCTCCGCCAGTTCTTTCCATTTCATTGAGTGTCCATAGTTTTGGAGCCGAGTCTTCGGAGTCCAGCTTTGCTTGTACATTTGCCCATTCAATGCCTTTATGGCGACCCATGTTTTTCTCAAAACGGGCCTTTAATACCTTGAGTAGTTCCACGCTTTGTTCTGAAGACAATTTATTGTTGTTGATTTTGCTCATACTTTTATATTTTCTCTGGATAGATTAATGCGTATAATTATCTGATAAACTCGCTCTTTTAACAGGTTACGCTACTAATCGTTTAATCCTTTTCCTTCAAGAATTTGCTGCATACATTTTTCAATCCTAGCCTCTCTGGTCTTAGGTTGTTTAGGCGTGGAAAAGTGAAGGAGGTATGCTCTTTGCCGCCCTGGTGTCAGCGCATTAAAGGCGGTTTTTAAAACAGGGATTTCATCCAGTTTCTTTTGAAATTCTTCAGTAACTACGAATTCCGGAGTCGTTTTTAAGGGCACTTTTAAACCGGCTCTTTCCACTTCAATGGCTTCAAAAATATAGGCTTTCAGTATGGATTCCAGCTCAAGTATTTCATTAATATTAGTAAATCGGATCTGTCGTGCAGCCTGCACATTCTCCGTTTGCTGGATTAGAATACCTTCTGCATCATTTAACAAGGCTCCTTTGAAAAACAGAAATGCGCAGTATTCCTTAAATCCATGTATTAACACGATGTTTCTTTTTTCAAACGTGTAACAGGGGACACCCCACTTCAATTCCTCGGACAGGCCACAGGCCAGGGTGATCATTCTCAATTTCTCAAATTCTTCCTGCCATTTTTTGGCTTTACTGAAGAAAAAATCAACCTTAGGGTTCATGGTAGTAGTTTGTTTTTTAATGATTAGATGAATGCCTCAAGATATTCATTTAGTTTTGCGATCGTTGAGGATTTTATTCTATTGGTTAGCCACTGAAATGGCTTTTCTATCTGCAGGCCTAAAATACCAGGATAACACAGTAAGGATAAGTAATAATGTCGGCCCAAAATACTCCTTTGCATCGTCGCCAGCAGCCACATGAGAAAGGATAGCTCCCGACATGGCAAAAAGAAAGCCAGCATAAGCCCATTCCTTTAGCAAAGGAAATCTAGGAATAAGCACGGCTACAACTCCCAAAATTTTCCAAATACCAAGTATTACCAGAAGGTAGCCGGGATAACCCAAATGTGTAAACATAGCTACTTCCTCCTTCATTTTTAATAATTGTACTATTCCAGTAGAAAGCATTCCTAACGAAAGCCAGATAGTAGCAATCCAATAGATGATTTTGTTTTTCTTAGTCATAGTGTTTTATTTTAATTTGTTTACGATGTCTTGTAAGCGATTATGTGCCATATTCATGCCTTGGGCAAAGGGAAGCTTCAGCATTTGGTCTCTGTCCGGAACAGAGCGGTACACAATATGCATATTGAGTCTGCTTGTAGCATCGCTAAGCTTTTCAAATGTTAGAAACTCAAGTTGAACGGGAAAAGTTGTATTATCCATCTCAAATGTCCGGGTGATCTTCAGGTTAGGGCTATACTCGTGTATTACCCCATTAAAACCATGTTTGTTCCCTTTTGGATCGGTTGTTTCGAACTGATAGCTGCCGTGCTTCTTATTTTCAAGCTTTAGCACTTTCGTTCCCATCCATTGCTCAAGAATTTCTGGCTCTATATATGCTTTGAATAGTAATTCCAGTGGCAAATCAAATTCCCTTGTTATTACTAATTCTTGTTTGCCATCTTCGACATTGATTTTAGTTTTCTGTTCCATAGATTCTATTTTTTGGCTTGGTAGTTTTTCATTATCGATTCCAACTTATTAAATCTGGCCTCCCACATTTGCCGAAATGGTTCAATAAAGTCTGCTATTTCCTTCATTTTTTTTGGATTTAGGTGATAGTAAATTTCTCTTCCGGTTTGTTCTTGCTCAAGCAACTCGCACTCGGTGAGTATTTGCAGATGTTTTGAAACGGTTGGCCTTGCTGTATCAAAGTTTGAGGCTATTGCGCCTGCAGTCATGGATTGCGAAGCTACCAATAGTAGGATTGCTCTTCTTGTTGGATCTGCTATAGCTTGAAATACATCTCGTCTTAAATTCATTGTGTAGCTATTTGACTACAAATTTAAGTGTAGTTATTTAGCTACGCAAATTTTTCTTTGAAAAGTTAATGAAAGGGTAGGAAAGGCCGTTGAGATGATTAGCTTCAGTATTTCTGCCAAAGTGATATATTCATGCCGTTGTTTAATCAGCAGAATTTGCAATTATGGGGAGCGAACCTAACGTAAAAAACCGCTTGCCGGGAACTTCCTGGCAAGCGGTTTTTTGAGACTTATATTTTATATTATTGTATTAAAATAGATTTTGTTGTGGTAAAGGAATTTACAGTTGTTTTAACATAATAAACTCCTGCCGCAAGGCCTTGTACATCAACTTCTTTTTCAAATAAACCTGATTTAGTATCTGTAATTGTCTTAACAGTTACGCCAGCCACATTTACAATTGAAATCGTGATTTTTCCGTCCTCCTTATTATTAAGGCTAAGCTTAAACTTATCGCTAGTTGGGTTTGGATAAATTACTATGTTTTGATTGTCGCTTTGATCGTTAGTAAGATTAGTAAAGGAATTAGTTTCTGGAGCTGAGCTCATTTGTGAACCCGAAGGCAGGACGGCTTCAAGGCTTATATAATCATACATGATATGATTTGCAAGAGCAGATGATGAAGGCATTAATAATGTAATAGTATTAGCACCGATTTTTAATTTGCTCATCGGAATTGTAATCTTTTTATAAGAGTATTTTCCATAATTAGCCTGACGAACCATCGAGTTGCCACCACCATTATCAGGGTAATAACTGGTGAAAAGGCTACTTTCGTTATTTACATATATCCATTGTTGAGCGTGGTCTGCACCGGCGTATGCGATAGTTAATACGGCATTTCCGGTTAAAGAAGTATTTGCGGGCAGCGTAAAATTAAGCCTCCATTTCCATGAAGAGATGGTGCCATCAGCTATTCTGTAAGGGCAATGAGCATAAGGCAATGCTGTTCCCCAATTATTATTAGCTACATTGTATTCCAGAGGCGATGCAAAGCTTTGGTAGAAGTTTTCGTATACAAAGCCCTGCATGTATTCTTTATGTCCAAATTTGTACTCATCGGTGGTACGGTTAGGTACTCCAATTTCCCAAACTAACGAGCCGTTATTTCGGGCTATATTCCAGGTTACATTTCCAAGAGCCGTTGTTCCTCCGGCAGTCACAGTTACGTTCGACTGAGTGTATTCGCCAACTGCCCCATCACTAAAACCAAAGAAAGAGTAGGTTCCTGGCCTTACGTTTTTAATTGTAAAGTTGCCGGACACATCCGTTTTAACCCAATACTGGTAATTTTTCTCTTCCATTTGCCATTGGTTTAAAGCATTGCTAAGAATAGTAACGCCTACCCAGGCATTTTTACCGGTAACAGCTGGCTTTAAAGGATCGCTAATGATGAACTTACCCGTAATGGTTCCTCTTCCACTGGCCAATGGATACTGAGTGGTATTGGTTAGCCAGGCGTATGGCCATTCTGCCTTTTCTTTAACCACACGTGCTTTCGCATCAGCCCAGTTCGCAGCACCAGTAGATTTTGTGGAAGTATAGATTAAATAAGGCCCGTAAATCTTTGTCCAGTACTCTCCCTGAGGAACAGTAAAGCCCTGGGTGTTATAATGTACGGTGTTCATGCATGAATGTATAATACCAGCCGCCGCGTTTAGATCGTGGTAGGTAGGCCCTTCATTAAAAAATTCCGGACTGCCATATACAAACCAGCTCCCAATGCCATTTACGTTGCTTGCGTGTCCGTAGCATAAATCTTCCCAAAATGAAGGGCTGCAATATTCATATTTGCCATCAAAACCACCCGCCTGAACGCCAGTGTTCAGCTTAACAATTTCGGCTATGCCCGTTGAAGATGCCTGGCTGAAATCGTAAATGGAAGGCATTTGCCAATTGCGTAAAGAGTCTACATAGATTCGTTCGCATAAATAATTATTTGTGTTGTTTGCATCAGGAGCAATCCACATCACTTGTCTCCATGAACCTAAATCGAAGGAAGGGTAAGTTGTTTTATGCTCTAAAATTGAATAGGTATAGATGCCGGTGTCTCCCTTTTTTAATACATAGTGAATATCAGCATCACAAGGAGTAACATTCGTACCAGGAGTGTAAGGCCTTTTAAATGAAACATCAATCAGGTCAACTTCGTTTCTTTTAATGGAAAAAGTGCATCCACCAATAGTTTCAAATCCATACGAGGTAGTAAAATCATAATAAGTACCTCTTCTGGTGGTACTTGTGTTGGTGTTTAATGTTTCAACACCGTTCACCTTTAAAGATGTAATATTGCTGGTTGCCTTATCTATTTTAGCTTCGACGTACTCATTATATAACATAATGTAAGTGCTATATTCGGTAATTAAAGAAATACAGCAGGTCGTGTACGTACCATCGTAAGCAACAGAAAGTGTTCTGCCAGAAGGATAAGTTATTTTACCACTGCTGATGTAGTTATTCAGCGCAGTTCTTTTATCACCGGTCATTTTTATAAGTCCGGCACCGCTCATTGCGATACTTCCTCCAGTGCCAATGTTCAGGTTGCCGGGAATATTTACAGTGCCTCCGGATATTGTTAAAGTTGCCGAATATCCTGTACCATTAGCCACATTTAAATCAGTACCCGCATAGATATTGCCTCCTTTAATGGTTACGGTGGCAGTGTTACCCGAAGCGTTTGACAGGTTCATAGAATATTTGCTGCTGAATGTCCCACCGTTGATGGTAACTGTAGCATTTCCTCCTTTCGCTATATAAGCAAAACTGCGAATGTTTAGGTCTGCTGGAGAGTTCACGGTGAGTGTACCATTGATATTATCGCTGGCCCAGGGGTATAGAATACCATTCACAGTTAAATTGCCTCCGGTAGAAGTATTTAATTTTGCAGGCCTGTAAGTGGAATTACCACCGGTGTGGACGCAACTATTGGGGCTTCCCGAACCAATAACCAAAGTTCTGGCATCCAGATTATTAAAGTCGATGGTGTTGTCGCTCCAATTTTCCTTATTAAAGTAGTCTGTGCTCACATCTCCAACCCAATTGGTTACCTGCGCCGCTAGCTTACCGGACTGGAGGACTAAAGTCCCGGAAATTAGAATTAAGAGTTTGGAAATTCTGGAGGCCCTGTAATTGATTTGTTTAAATAATTGTTTATTCATATTAATTAATTTGAGTAAGCAATGCATGTACAGGTTTGGGTACGAGGGTAAGGTTTGATTAACAGAAGGGTGTGCTTTTATATTAAAAGCCTTTGTGTTGAACATAATTGGTTGTTATGATTATTGCTTCTTGGGTAAAGCGATTTATAGCATAAAGAAAAAAGTAATATTTCGAACAATCATCCTGAGGTATCCTGATTGTAAATTTTTTGTTACCAATTAATTGTAACGAGGCACTTCTCTAGTTCGGTTTTACGAAAAGAGGAGACTTCTATTTTAAGAGTGGGCGGAGGAAAGCTCCAGAAATGGGAATGATTTAGTAAATACGGGCTCATGGAGGGGTGATTCTGGAATTGCCCGTTGGATATAGCCAACAAAGTTTATTTTTAGCTCGCATCTGCAATGGGTGCCACCGCTGTTTGCCCCATAATATTGGTAGCCAATGAGAGCACATTCAGATGTAAAGGAGGATGCATCAGGAAAAAATAATGTATATGCTAATGGCTTTATAGAGTTAAGTTTTGGCCAATATAAATATCGAAGGTCAAACGAAGGAGAGATATCGAAAGCTTTTCGGGGCGATTTTGGAATCGGTTACCTGACAAGAGAGAGGCGGTTTTTTTCAAAGAAATACTTTTAAAATATTCAGTTCAGGAACTGCATTTAAACATTCTATAATTAGGTGGGAATTAAATATTGACAATAACTTTAAGAAGATATATCCCGGCTTCACCTTCTATTTTTAAAATTGGGAATAGAAAGTAAACGCAGAATAGTAAAAACGAAGCCGCTTTAAGATAAAATAAAGCGGCTTCGTTTTCTTATAAGCTATTTTGATGAAGACAGTAAGCTCCCCGTTTTACTTCTTACCCCCGTTTTTCCCAAATTGGCGCGGATAATATGAAAAGGTAGTCATAAAATATTGCTGTAAAACGTTTCTGCTTGCAAACGTAAAGCTAGTTGCATTGGCCGTATTGATGATGCTATTATTCTGGCGCAGCAAATCTAAAGCCGTAAGCTTAAACTCCGCATTATTACCCTTTAACAGGCGGTACACTGCACTTGCATTCCAAATATTGTAATTTATGGATTTGCTTCCTGATGGCTTGTTGCTATTGAGGCTTATATTGCTATTTAGCGAGAATTTTTTGCTGATATTATAGCTGCCGCTTAACGTCGAACTAATGTTCGTTCCGCTATAATTGGTGTTAAAGGCATTCTGCCTGCTCCGGTAAAAGCTTAGGTTTTCTTTTGTTTCAAAAGCAACCTTATCCTTATAAGTATAATTAAAGCTCGTAGATGTGCTTGTATTGAGGTTGTTTGAAAAACTAAATGCATTATTAACATATCCTGGATTTTTATTCAGCGATACAGAGCCACCGAAATTAATCTGTAAAGCACTCGTTTTCAACTTTAATGCTTTTCTGATATGACCACTTAGGTTTGCTGACCTATTGCCATCCAGATTTGCCAAATAAATATTTCGGCGGTTTTGGCTGTCTATGAAAATACTATCACCAATGGAGCTTTCAGTAAAATCGAGCGATGCACTTATACTGTAATTTAAGGTGTTTTTTCCGCGATGGTCATTGTGATAGAAGTACATACTTATTGACCGGTTTGTGGCTTCTTTTAAATTGACATTACCTCTTTGTAAGCGATACACACTTGTGCTATCCGTTAATGGAGCTAGTTGCTCAATTGTTGGAATAGTTATTTGCGTATTGAAGTTAAGCGAGATGTTATTACTGTATTCGCCGTATTGATATCTGTAATACTGGATAGATGCTGCAGGTACAAAGTTGTTGTAGTTGCGGCTGATGTTTTGAAATGCCTTATCCGAGCGGTTATTTTGGTATATGAAATTCTGTTTTGCCGAAACACTGAATGTAAGGCTCCTGTTAAACCTGTTGCTAAGATGTTTACTAAAGCTTTTCCTTACAGTAAGCGAAGGGCTTTCATTCAACCTGAATTATTCAATTGAAAATAAAAAGACGGTGTAAGTGTCTTTATATTAGC
>CBIHNR010000080.1:0-23830 GCA_966211215.1 uncultured Pedobacter sp. | reverse complement strand
TAATCTACTACACTCACCAGCGGATGCTCCGGCTTGGGAAGCGCCCAAAATTTGTGGAATTCAGTTATCGTTTTTAAGCGGATGGGGTGTTTGTTTTCCATACAAAGCTTAGCTCAATATACAAATGTAGAGATAAGTAAAGTTGCTGGTTTAGCCTAATCTACTTTTGTTGTGGTTCGATATGTTGTATTAAAAAGCACTTAAGCTAATAGAAACGCCGATAAGGTCTGCCAGAGGACATAGCCGTTAACCTGAGAACGCTATCCATTGAAAATCATTATTTGTTTTTAGTACAAATTTGATAGGCGGAGGTGGTTAATGCGTTTAATTATAACATAATGCATATTCCTCCCCCCTAACCCCCTCCCGAGGGGGACACTAGCGCCAACCGGCATGTTGCTTTATTTCGACAAGTTACAATCCCAAAATCATTCGTTAAAGTTAACAACTATGCTTAAAGAGAAAGAAAAGGCTCATATCGACGTTCTACTAGAATGTGTCATCAATTGAACAGTCCGTTTTCGGCAAGACGTAGTACTGGCATATAGTCGCTTTTGGCATTTTCCTTCGGAAGGATTTTTTCAATTCTATCTAAGTCTTGTTTTGTTAAGGTAATGTCTAAAGCTTTCAGTGCGTTCTGCATTTGTTCCGGCGTTCTGGAACCAACCAACGCTATGATATCTTCTCCGCGGGATAACACCCATGCAATTGCCAATTGGGATAAAGTAGCTCCTTTTTCACTTGCTATTTCTTCCAAAGCATCCGAAAGTAAGATGTTCTGGTGGAAATTTTCCATTGTTGAGGGCGTTAGCATGTGCCCAATGTGTGCGAGTTTTTCCTGCCGGTCTTTACCGCCAATCAGTCCGGCTAATAATACGCCAAAACCAACTACGCCAATGCCTAATTCTCTCGCCGTCGGAATCAGTTCGTCTTCAATCTTGCGGCTCATCATCGAGTAGGTTACCTCTACCAGGCTGATCGGATGTGTGGCATGGGCACGACGAAGTGTATCTGCCCCCACTTCGGAAATACCAATAGTGCGTACATAACCTTTTTCCACCAATCTCGAAACCGCTCCAATGGTTTCTTCCACCGGAATATGCGAATTGATCCTGCATGGCTCGTAGAGGTCGATATAATCTAAGCCCAGGCGTTTTAATGAGTATGTCAGGTAATTTTCAACGGCTTCCGGCCTGCAATCAATGCCGTACAAGCCGCTACCTGCCTTCAAAAGGCCGCCGAATTTCACTGATACAAAAGCTTTTTCTCTGGCATGTCCTTTCAGGGCTTCGCCTACAATCATTTCGCTTAACCCGGCATCATAAAAGTCGCCCGTATTAATGAAATTAACGCCAGCGTCCAATGCTGTGTGAATAGTTTTAATGGCGGCTTCTTTATTACCCGTCATACGCATAGTACCCAGTCCCAATCGGGAAATTCCAGTTTGTGAAATACCGCTCCCGGCAATATTCAAATGTTTCATATTTATGTGTTTTTAATGCTTAAGAATTTTGATATACCTGTGCAAAGTCTTTAGCAAAGTCCTCGATTTTTACTTTTCCGAAAATTATCTCGGCTTTGTATTTATCAATGTCTTCATATAAAGTACCGCTGTTTTTAGCTTCGTTCAATCTTGCAAAACCCTTAGCTGCCTGTGGGCTCATTCCAAAGCCTTTATATGACTCTTCCAATGTTTCGTGTGGAATCGTGATCCATTGTATTTCTTTGCCGATGGCCTTACCCAATACTTTCACGAGTTTATCGCTCGTCACTTCATCGCTGATGATATAGCGAACCTTTCTTCCGGTTGAAGGCATTGTCAATTCTTCGGCTGCGGCATCGGCAATATCGAGCGGAGAAGCCCAGGGTTCAGGATCAGAAGCGTAATAGCTGGTAATGACAGCGTTTTGTTCCTTAATGGTTGGTATGAATGCCATAATATTGGAGTAGAACGACATCGGACGCAAGGTTGTGATCGCTATATCCTCGGGTAATCTTTTTAAGGTTTGCTCAGCATAATAGTGGAAAGCCAACATGCCGTTTCCTGTGCTGGAATGTCCACCGATACTGCTCAAGTGAACGATTCTCTTTAGCTCCGAATCGAGTATAGCCTGCACATATTTTTCGCAGATTTTTTCGTAATGTTTGAGCAGGTCAACTGCCGGGTCAAACAGATTAATAGTAGGTTCCATCAGGTAAGCTACATCGGCCCCGCTGAAAGTACATGTTAAAAAATCGACATCATCAATGTTTCCGATAGCAGCCTTAGCTCCTAATGTTTCTATTTCTTTTTTCCTGTCTGCATGGCTGCTGATGACAGTTACCTCATGGCCCTGTGCCAGTAATTGCGTAGCCAGTGGCCTGCTTATTGGCCCTAATGAACCTGTTAAAATTATCTTCATTTGCCTAAATGTTATTTATTATGCAAATTTCCAGAAGAGTTGTAAGAGGGATGTAGCCAGATCAGCTTTTGTTGTATCCGGATATGAGATGAACAGGCTTTCGACAGAAAACCGGAGCAGGAATAGGTTTAACTCTCAAACAGCCTTTGTCCGAGTCTTTTCCGGCAATTTGTAGTCACCCCGAAGGGGTTTCAAAAACAGAAACGTGGATGAGAGGGACAGGATGCGTACCTTCAAGCCACTAAACTACCTTTAACCTGTTTTGTTCCCTATATTGCCCAGGCGTCATACCGGTTACTTTTTTAAAAATTTTGGAAAAATATGGGGAGTTTTCGAAACCTGTTTCTAAAGCTATTTCTTCATAAGACATGCTAGTAGTTGTAATTAGGTACTGAGCTCTTTCAATCCGTTTTTCATGAATAAAGGCAATTGGCCTTTCTCCTGTTGATTGATGAAAAAGTCTCGAAAAGTAATCGGGGTGTTGATTTGCTCTTTTTGCGAGATCAGTTACAGTTAAGTTGTTACGTAGATTTAACTGAATATAACTTATTGCTTCCAGAATTTTTGATGGGATAGAGGGTATATTGGATTGTTTAAAAGTGTCCAGCGTTAAAAATCTTGAAACCAACTGTAAAATAATGCCTTGTGTCTCCATATACACTGACATGCTCTGCAGATTATTTAATTCCTGATATTCTTTGTAGTATATATTTTTCTCGTAAACCTTTGGATTGTTCGAACGATTAATTCCCCTGTGGGGATTAATTAACAGCAGCCTTTTAAAATTTTCAATATCCAAATCAAGTGCTTTGACTTTCATTGAGGCCCTGTTGTTTGCAAATAGAGATATCCCCTCAGCGGATTCTTCAAAAAACTGGACAAAGTATTGGCTTAAGTAATCGGGACATTTAAGGTGGCACAATGTAAAACTGGGAATGATATAAAGATAACCCGGCTCTAATTTAATGATTTCCTTTTCATTAGAAATAAACCCTTCTCCTTCGTCTATATAATACAGGCGGTAATACGGGCTGATTACATTATTGAAATTCCATTTCTGATTAAGCTTTACATAATCTATATGTAGAAGGGAAAACGAATGCTTCAATATTCTTTTGGCCATAAACTAATGTATGTCTGAAATGTAAGAAAAAGTCGGGTTTGTGCGTCTTCTTTATTGGCGGGCCCTGGCTCTTTGTTTTCGTTGATGCAAGATTTATTACACATAAATATATCCTAATTTCTGATTGAGATCATATTTATTTTCAAGGGAGCCAAACGAAGTTTTCGACTTTGATGATAATTGTCGGTTTTGTATAAAATAAAGTCTGATTCATGTAATTGAATCATTCAAGCACCAGCTAACTTTGTAGAGTTGGCCATTCGCTAACGGCAGAGGCCAACGATGCTCCACCGAATTGGCCTAAAACTAACAAGACTAATTATAACAGAAGTATGATTCAAAACAATTCTTCCTGATTCCTTTCTGGTTTATTTTAATAAGCTTCTTATTCATTAGGGAACCTATACAAACTCCATAAAATCGTTCTCTTTTGTCCGAATGACTCCTTTGGAGGAAGAGAACAGATGGGGATGAGGAAAAAAAGTTTTTAGAGGTTCCCATTATTGAGAAAAAAAGTCCTGATAGCCGGATAGGGAAGCGTATTGCCTTAATATTCCACAATCGGAAAGGAACTATTTATAAAAATCCGACAGAGAACTTGGGCTACTAGTATTAAATATAAATAAACAAGCACCGAAGACTGAAGTAATACCCACGTCCGGTTCACAAGAACTTTAACAAAATTTGATTTGATGAATAAATATTGCCTGGCTTTAGATTTAGTTGACGATCCTGTATTAATTAAAGAATATGAGAATTGGCATATAGGGGGCTGGCCTGAAATTAAAAAAAGCATAACGGACAGCGGCATAACAGATATGGAAATTTACCGAACCGGAAACCGATTGTTTATGATAATTGAAACAGATGACTCTTTTTCATTTGAACGCAAATCTAAAATGGATGCTTCAAATCCCAAGGTGCAAGAATGGGAAACATTGATGTTGAGATTTCAAAAGCCTTTGCCTTGGGCCAGGGACGGTGAGAAATGGGTTCTGATGAATAAAATATTTCAACTATAGTGCTAAGCATGCCTATTCTTTGGAGAGTTGAAAAGCAATGATATAACAAAAACAACAAACACACACACAATAACAATCACTTATTAATATGAAACGGAGAGAGCTTCTTAAACAATTGGCTATATCAGTCCCGGCATTGACCCTAGCCAGGCAGCTAAACGCTGCTGATAACATTTTTAACACCTCAGTTGAAGGGATCGCGTCCGGCCCTTTTAAACCTGACTGGAATTCACTATCAGCCTATAAAACCCCCGACTGGTTTCGAAATGCCAAGTTTGGATTATGGGCTCATTGGGGCCCACAGTGCGAGCCTGAATACGGAGATTGGTATGCCCGCGAAATGTACATGGAGGGAAGCCACAAGTATAAGTACCATGTAGAAAAATACGGGCATCCCTCAAAATTCGGTTTTAAAGATGTAATTAACGAATGGAAAGCCGAAGCCTGGAATCCCGAAGAATTACTTTCTCTTTATAAAAAAGCCGGTGCCAAATATTTTATGGCACTGGCTAATCACCACGATAATTTTGATCTCTATAAAAGCAAGTACCAAAAGAACTGGAATTCAACTAAAATAGGGCCGAAGAAAGACCTCATTGCTGGATGGGAAAAAGCAGCCCGCAAAAACGGTTTATATTTTGGAGTAAGCGTTCATGCTGCACATGCCTGGAGCTGGATGGAGACGGCACAGCGCTCTGATAAAAGCGGGCCATTTGCCGGAGTTGCTTATGATGGAAAGTTGAGCAAAGCAGATGGAAAAGGCAAATGGTGGGATGGTTTAGATCCGCAAGAGCTCTATGAGCAAAATCATCCCTTGAGTGCGAACAGTCAAAATAATGTGATGATCCATAAACAATGGAACTGGGGCAATGGAGTTGCCGTTCCCTCAAAGGAATATTGTGAGAAGTTTTATAACCGCACTATTGACCTGATTGATTCATATAATCCAGATATGGTTTATTTTGATGATACGGCTTTTCCGCTATGGCCCATAAGTGACGCTGGCCTGCGTATCGCAGCTCACATGTATAACAGAAGTATCAAGAAGAATGGATCCCTGGAAGCCGTGATATTTGGTAAAGTACTAGATGATTTGCAGCGCAAATGCATGGTATGGGATATAGAACGCGGCCAGAGCAATGCAATCGAACCCCTTCCATGGCAAACAGATACCTGTATTGGAGCTTGGCATTATGATCGGACTATTTATAACAATAAGAGATATAAAAGTGCTAAGACTGTAATTCATACACTTGCCGATGTTGTAAGTAAAAACGGAAATTTATTATTGAGCGTACCTGTAAGAGGCAACGGAACTATTGATGAACAAGAACGCGCCATCGTAGAGGAAATAGGCAAATGGATGGCGGTAAACAGCGATGCAATTTACGACACCCGGCCATGGACTGTATTTGGAGAAGGGCCTGCAATGGAGTCAGCAGCACCACTTTCGGCTCAGGGCTTCAATGAGGGAAAAGGCAAACCTTTTACGTCTCTGGATATTCGTTTCACCACAAAAAATAATGTGGTTTATGCTATTGTAATGGGATGGCCGGAAAATGGGCAGGTTTTAATTAAAAGTATGAAGGAGGGAACTAACAATCTTGATAAAAGCATTACAAATGTAAAAATGTTAGGAATGGACTCTAACCTATCATTTAAACAAACTGCTGAAGGTTTAACTGTTAATCTCCCTGAAAGAAAACCTGAACTTTCCTATGCTTTCGCCTTAAGGATTGCATAAGTTAAAGAATTAGGTAACGATCGGCTGAATATCATATAATGTACCATAGGTAAAGATTTTGGTACTTTTTGTAGAATCATGAAATTGACTTCGCTATACCTTTGAGAAAGATTTTTAAGATTAATGAATCAGCAAAGGCTGTTTTTAGGCTTGATTAATATTATTCCATGTTATTTAGCTACGTTTGAAATCAGATGAACACACAGAAAAAAATGTATAATAAGATCTATTTAATTTGTTTAAGCCTTTTGTTAGCGTCACAAGTCAAGTCACAAGATGTAAATTGGGTAAGTAGCAAGGAAGGAAACTATTGGAAACAAAATAAAGCAAAACTGCAGAAGTCCGTTTCTTCATCTCCTGATTTGATAATTGATGACAAAAAAAGCTCAGCAACTTTTCAGGGTTGGGGAACCTGTTTTAATGAGTTAGGCTGGGATGCCCTTAATTTGCTACCGCAAAACGAGAAGGACAAGATTTTGCAACAGCTTTTTTCGCCAGAAGGGGATTTACGATTTACTATGGGGCGTTTTTCTATGAACGCAAACGACTACTCTCGTGATTGGTATAGTTGTGACGAAGTGGACGGAGATTTTCAACTAAACCATTTCAATATAGGCCGCGATAAAACTACGCTGATCCCTTATATCAAAGCAGCACAGCGCTATAATCCAAAGCTTAGCTTCTGGATATCTCCATGGTCTCCGCCATCCTGGATGAAAGTAAATCACTATTATTCAGTTAAAAGCAGCAAAGAGTATAATAGAATGTCGCCGCTGTCAGATGTAATTCTGTATGAAGGCAGTACCGAGAAAAATGATAAAGTGTTTCCACAACAGTTTACGGTGAACGATTACTTTATTCAAGATGAGCGCTACCTGAAAACTTATGCAAATTTTTTCTGCAAATTCATAGATGCTTACAAAGAGCAGGGTATCCCGATCAAAAAGGTAATGTATCAAAATGAGGCATATAGCTATACTATTTACCCTGGATGCGCATGGACGCCTGAAGGTACAATCCGTTTCAATACAGAATATTTGGCGCCGGCCCTGAAAGAAAAGCATCCGGAAGTGGCGTTGTATCTGGGTACTATAAACACCAACAGATATGATGTTGTTGATAAAATCTTGTCCGACCCACGGATGTCAGAAACGGTGAAAGGGGTAGGATTTCAATGGGAGGGAGGACAAATTTTGCCTCGCATCAGAGAAAAGTATCCTCAATATAAATACGTGCAAACTGAAAGTGAATGCGGTTGGGGATCATTCGACTGGAAGTCTGCAGAGCACACCTTCGGGCTTATAAATCATTATTTAGGTAACGGCTGCAGTGAATATACTTTTTGGAATGCAATCCTGGCAGACGAGGGTAAAAGTGCCTGGGGATGGAAACAGAATGCGCTCATTAGGGTAGATTCACAAAAGAAGACGGCGCTTTATACACCAGAATATTACGCAGTAAAGCATTATAGCCGCTATGTTTCTCCTGGCTCAACCTTATTGTCCGTTAAACAAGCCGGAAATGACAAGAAGCCTGTATTGGTGTTCCTTACCCCTCAAGGTAAACAAATAATAATTGCGGGTAATTTAGGCGACAAGGAACAACGTTTAACTGTAAAATTAGGGGCTAAGTACTTGGATTTGATGCTGGATGCTCATTCCTTAAATACATGTGAAATAAAATAGTGGATAAGAATTAGGTTTCCATTACTCCGTCCGGCTGCTGATACCCCTCTTTACGATATGTAGAGAGGGGTATCTGTTTTAAAGGATTTTATAATGCTGCACGTTATCAAAATCATAGGTCTTTGACACCCCTAATGCCGCCTATTTCATTCTTCACTAAATTAACTTATCCGGAGTAACGGGAAGTTCCCGTATGCGTTTACCGGTAGCATTGAAAATGGCATTGGTGATTGCGGGAGCCACGCCTATAATTGCTATCTCCGCTAGGCCCTTGGTTCCCATGGGGTCAACAATGTAGTCTGGTTTATCCACGAAGTATACTTCAATTGGCGGAACATCGGCATGGACAGGAATATGGTAATCGGCGAAATCTTTCGTTACATACCTTCCAAAGCGGTGATCCATTACAGCATCTTCCTGCAAAGCCATACCTATTCCGCCAGTTACACCGCCAATCATTTGGTTGGCTGCCGTTTTTTTATTGATAATGGTACCAGCATCTGCACAAGTCACTACTTTCTTTACCCGTACCTGGCCTGTCATAGGATGAACATGGACCTCGGCAAAATGAACGGAGAAAGAATATCGGGAGTACTTTTTTGCTTCTTCACTGGGCTTCGCATCCTGCAGAACATCTAGCTCGTTAAGATTCTGTTTTTTTAGAATATCGGTGTAGGCTAATTTGATGGACGGAGCTTTAGACAAAGAAATAAATCCCTTATCAAAAGTAACATTTTCTATTTTTACTCCGGCAAACCTCTTTTCTGATGTGGAAGCCATGCCTAATAATTTTTCTTTCATGGCTGTGCAAACCGCTACCACGGCTGATCCTACCGTCGCCACCGTCGCTGATCCTCCCTGATTGGGTGCTTGCGGAAAATCGGAATTACCTAACTGGAATGTGATTTTTTCGGGACTGATGCCGAGATGCTCGGAGGCGATCTGCACCATGGCTGTACCTGTTCCAGGGCCGATATCAGTCACAGCACTTTGAAAAACGACTGTTCCATTGGCAAGCAACTTTGCACGCACAGCTGCAGCACCCCGGTGGGCTCCAAAAGTACCTACACCCATGCCATAACCCACCAGCCATTCTCCCGACCGCACACCTCCTGGCTTTAATGATCGTTTATTCCAACCTATTTTTTCAGCACCAACCTGGATGCATTCTTTCAAATATTTAGTCGACCAGGGCAATTGGCTGTCGGGATCTGAATCTGTGTGATTGATTAAACGGAGTTGTACCGGGTCTATATTTAAGGCATATGCCAGTTCGTCCATAGCAGATTCGAGCGCAAAAACTCCGGTAGCTTCTCCCGGCCCCCGCATCCAGATCGGGGTGCTTACATCCAGAGGCAAGAGGCGATACCGGGTGCTGAGGTTGGGGCTGGTATACATCATCCTGGTTTGCTGAAGCGTGGATTCAGTAAACTCCTCATAGGAAGAAGTCTGTCCGATTGCTTCGTGGTGGATGCCGATTAATTTTCCATCCTTGTCGGCTCCGATCCCAATTTTTTGCCAGGTGTAGGGGCGATACCCTACCATGAAAAACATTTGTTCGCGGGTCAGCATCACTTTAACAGGCCGCTTTACCATTTTCGCTGCAATTATAGCAGCTGTTTCATGCGGCCAGGTGTGCAAGCCGTTTCCGAAAGCACCTCCCACAAACTCCGCAATCACTCTCACATTCTGAACCGGTATTTTCCACTCATTGGCGAAAGCCTGCTGTGTGGGTTTGGTTCCCTGAACTTTATCATAGACCGTTAACTTATCCTCGGCCTCCCAGTGTGCAGTTATAGCCTGAAGCTCCATCGGATTATGAACTTCGGTGGGGTGTACATATTCAGCCTCCAGGTTGTAGGGTGCGGATTTATATACCGAGCCTTCTCCTCTGTTATAATCAGCAAGGCCCGTACGAGGGTTCTTCTTCGCTACCGCTGGAATAACAGCTTTGGTTTTATTCTCCTCGAAATTGGTTTCGTGTTTATCGGTGTCGTAGTCCACTTTTACCAGCATGGCTGCATACCGGGCACGTTCATACGTATCGGCTACTACTATGGCAATGGGTTGCCCGTTGGAATATACCTTGTTGTTATAAAAAGCCCTTAAAGGCCTTCCTCCAGTAGGTGGTTCTGTTGGGTGTTCGTTATCCGCAAATCCCGGAACTTTAATAGCGTTTTCGTGAGAGATAACAGCAAGGACACCGGGAGCTCTTAAGGCAGCTTTCGAATCGACCGACTTTATTCTTCCCTTAGCAATAGTACTGGAAACGATCACGCCATAGCTAAGGCCAGGCAATTGATACTCTGCCGAATAACGTGCGGCACCGGTAACTTTCAGCTTTCCGTCTACCCGGTTCATCGGATCTCCTATAACTTTGTCAAAAAAACTGCTCATTCTTGTCTGATTAATTAAACTAATTTCGATGCTACCTTTAAAGCCTGAACGATAGAATTTGGGCCGAGCTTCAACTTGTATTCATTGTACTTAAAGGCTTTTGCTCCCTTCATTGCTATTCTGGCAGCTTCCTGAAAAGTAGCCTCAGAAACCGGCTTTCCTATCAATGACTTCTCGGCCTCGCTTAATCTCCAGGGTTTATGCGCCACACCTCCCATAGCTAGACTGGCATTTCGAATTACCTTTTTCTCTATATGCAGCGCCGCCGCCACTGAAACAAGGGCAAAGGCGTAGGATGCCCTGTCGCGTACTTTGAGGTAGTGCACGTTTTTAGCAAAAGAATTATCCTGAATCTCTACTCCGAGGATCAGCTCTCCCGGTAAAAGGTTGGTATCAATTTCCGGTTTATCTCCCGGTAAGCGGTGAAAATCTGCGAATGCGATTTTTCTTTGTCCCTTCGGACCGTCTACCAGCACCGTTGCATCTAAGGCGAGTAAAGCAACGCTCATGTCACTTGGATGAACAGCAATACATTTATCACTGGATCCGAAGATGGCATGCATCCTGTTAAAGCCCTCCATAGCTCCGCATCCGCTGCCGGGCTCCCTTTTGTTGCAGGGCAGGGAAGTATCATAAAAATAATGACAACGGGTACGCTGGAGCATATTTCCTCCTACGGTTGCCATGTTTCTTATTTGTGCAGATGCTCCGGCATTAAGCGCCTGGGCAAGGAGGGGCTGCTTTTGTAATATGATCTTGTTTTCCGCCACAGCTGCATTTAGCGCTAAAGCACCAATTCGAATGGTATTGCCCTGAACGGAGATATCTTTTAGTGGAAGCCTCGATATATCTATTATCCGTTCCGGACTCACAATTCCACGTTTCATCAGGTCGATCAGGTTCGTACCTCCAGCTATAAACATCGAACCCTTGTCTTTACTGATCGCGCTTACAGCAGCCTTTGCTTCGGCAACCCGGGTATACTGGAATTGGTTCATATCTTTTTCCCTCTGTTTTTAACTTCAACAATCGCGTTCACGATGTTGGGGTAGGCTCCACAACGGCAAATGTTGCCGCTCATATATTCCCTGATTTCATCTTCCGAGCTGGCATGGCCTTCCCTGATGCAGGCTACCGCAGACATAATCTGCCCAGGTGTACAGTACCCACATTGAAACCCATCGTGTTTCAGGAAAGCCTCCTGCATGGGATGAAGGTTTTCGCCCGTAGCAAGTCCTTCAATCGTTGTCACTTTTTGCCCATCCTGCATTACCGCCAGGATTAAACAGGATAATACCCGATTTCCATTTACATGAACAGTACAAGCACCACATTGGCCGTAGTCGCAGCCCTTTTTTGTACCAGTAAGATTCAATTGCTCCCTTAAAAGGTCAAGAAGAGTAACTCTAGGTTCTACCATTAAATTTTTCTGAACCCCGTTCACCCCCAGCTTTAAAGGAACTTTTTCCAGAGCTTCTGCAAACTTGTCGTCCCA
Organism: uncultured Pedobacter sp.; assembly: GCA_966211215.1. GTDB lineage: Bacteria > Bacteroidota > Bacteroidia > Sphingobacteriales > Sphingobacteriaceae > Desertivirga. The sequence goes on along the minus strand of CBIHNR010000080.1, from coordinate 11,962 downwards.
TTTGTCCCTGGCTGCCTTCACTGCAATTGAAGGTGTTAAAGCTGCTCCGGCCAATAAAGCCGTCTGCTTTAAAAAATCTCTTCGGTTTTCGTTCTTACCCTCTCCGGTGGCTTGGCTTGTTGATTCTGGCTTGTCCATGCTGATAATTGGAATGCTGGTTAATGTCTGTAGATGCGGTATACCTTAAATGAAGCAGCTGCAATCTTTGTTTAAAATAATTTCAATTATGTAGGAAGAACTTTGTCCCTCTATCGCAGGATTCCAGGATCCGAATGGCGCACGTATGACGAGACTAATTGATATAAAAACAGTTCAGAGTTTTTAAGCTGGTTAAGGGATTATTCAAGAGAAATGGCTTACTGGAGACTGATTTATTGTAGCGAAGCTGAATGCTTCTTTCTATTACAGGCGTTAAGCCAGGCTTTTGCATGGTCTCACCCGAAGCTTAAGCCCTGTGTAGGCTCAAGTTTCTGTTTTTCGTTAAAAGATAAATATTCATAAATAACTTTAGGAATTTTATAAATTTACCTAAGCCAACATTATAAACTATTTCGAATTCTGAAATAATCTGTCTATAGCAAATAATTTCAGCGGCCCTGTTGAACCATCATGTTTTGTTTAAATAAAGGAAATTATATCGCTTTCCTGCAAGTAGTTTTTGTGCTGTTTGCTAAGGTATGCGTGTGTCAAACCGCCTGCCTGAAGTTTGAGCATATAACCTCTCAGGATGGTTTAGCCCAAAACACCATTCATGGAATTATAAAGGATAAGTATGGCTTTATGTGGTTTGGTACCTGGGATGGACTGTGCCGGTATGACGGATATTCTTTTAAGATTTACATGTATGATCCGGAAAACGCGAAAAGTATTAATAATAACAGGATACACAACATTATTAAAGACAAAAGCCAGAATATATGGATACGGACCTTTGATAACGATGAATTATGTCGATATAACTATGAAAGTGACGATTTTGAAAGGATTGCCAGAGTAAAGCTGCCCAGGTCATTCACAAAGCCTAGTGAGCGCAGATGGCATGTAGAAACCGTCAACATCTTCCACCGGCAACTTAAGTGGAGTATTTATACTAAGGCAAATTCTCTTGTTGAAACAGATATTACCACAAACCGGAGGAAAGTTTATCAGAAAAGTGCAGTAAAGCCATGGTCGTTAAGCGATTCATACGTGACTGATATCTATAAGGACGATCATAATATTTTTTGGGCAGGCACTTATAGCAATGGTATTAATAAGGCTAATTTAAACTTGAAGCCTTTCGAACATTACTATCATAATCCGTTAAATAAGCGTTCGATAATTGACAATAACGTTAGGGCCATTTGCGAAGACAAACAGGGCAACTTATGGATCGGTACACGCGATGAAGGTATCACAGTGATACAGGGGCAGCATTACCGGCATATTGTCAAAGATGGGAATAAAAGCATCAATGATAACCAGATAAGAAGCATTTACTGCGATAGCAGGGGTATAATTTGGATAGGTACGAAAAGCGGATTGAACAGTTATGATCCATCAAGTAACATCTTTCGCGACTTCACAAATGACGGCCTGAACGGCATTTCAGTGTTTGGAATTACAGAAGATAATGAAGGCAATATGCTTTTTGCAAGCTGGAACGGTGTTTACAAGTTTAATTATTCTCAGAATAAGCTGCTTCATTTTGACATAGCAAAAGCTCCGCTCGACAAATATTCCAGAGTAATTAATCAGGATAGTAAAGGTCAGATATGGATAGGAGCGGAAGGTACGGGCGGGCCAAGGGGAGGGATAACTATTTTAAAACCAGTTAAGGGATCGAATAAATATAGCTTTGTAAGACATTTTTTTCACAAACGATATGCTAATTCTATAAGCGATAATAGAATTTTCAGCATCTACGAAGATAGCCAAGGAATTATCTGGATAGGAACTGGTAACGGCCTGGATCGCTATGATCCGGGTAAAAATAAATTTATCAATCTATCCTTAATGGGTAAGTTTCCAAGATCAGCAATTGCCGGCATTACAGAGGATAACAATGGATGCCTGTGGATTAGTCATAAAAAAGGCATTTCGAAGCTTAACAAAAAAAACTTCGCGGTGCGAAATTTTACTTTACAGGATGGATTGCAAAGTAATGAGTTTTCGGATGGCGCAGTTTACAAGAGCCGCTCTTTAAACAAGCTGTACTTTGGAGGGAATAATGGCTTTAATGTTTTTAATCCGGACAGTATACTTCCTGAAAAGACCCTGCCAAATACCGTACTAACAGAACTTCAAATACTTCATCAGCGGGTTGATATCAATGAAAAGGTAAACGGAAGAGTGGTTTTGTTCAAGCCTCTCTTACGGATAAGATAGAACTTACTTCGGGAGATAAAAGCATTGCAATCGAATTTGCAGGCTTACATTATTCAAATCCGAAAGGAAATAAGTACGCTTTTAAGCTGGAAGGCTTTGATAAAGACTGGGTGCATACAGATGCCGACAGGAGAATTGCAACTTACTCAAATCTTGAACCGGGTAATTATATCTTCAAAGTTATTTCTTCTAATAGTGACGGTGTATGGAACTTTAAACCTGCCACGCTGAATATTACCGTGCTTCCCCCTTTCTGGGCAAGTACATGGGCTTACATACTCTATGGCTTATTGATTTTTATCGCGGTTTATGCTTATCATTATTATTCTACAAAATTTGCCCGATTACAATCAAAACTGGCTTATGAAATACTTATTCATGAAAAGGAAAATGAGCTCCATCAAAACAAACTGGAATTCTTTACAAACATTTCGCATGAGATTAAGACTCCGCTCACATTGATCCTTGCACCGATAGAGCGCCTGCTTAATTTGTTAGGTGGAAATCAACTAATTCTGGCGCAGCTAACAACAATGCAAACTAATGGCGATCGTCTTTTAAAACTTGTTAATGAGTTGCTGGACTTTAGAAAGCTTGAAACAGGAAACAACGAGCTTAAACTCGAAAATGCCGATGTAATACATTTTCTAAAGAATATTGTGTCTTCTTTTAAACCACTCGCTGATATTAAGAACGTCAACCTTCTTTTTGATTGCGCCCTTCAGCAATGCAACTTTAACTATGATGAGGATAAACTGGCAAAGGTGATATCAAATTTATTGTCTAATGCGCTGAGGTTTACCCCGGTTTCAGGAACTATCAAACTGAGCTTCAGATTAAATGAACAGGGCGGCACTGAGCCTGCATGGGTGATTATAAAAGTGATAAATGAGGGAATTTGTATTCCTGAAAATGAATTGGGCCTCATATTCAGGCCATTTCAACAAGGCTCAGGAAACAGGCAAGGGGGAACAGGCCTCGGCTTGGCTTATAGTAAAAGTCTGGTTGAGCTGCACGGCGGACGCATTAGTGCACACAGCACACGGTTGTATCATAACATTGGTGAAACTTGTTTTACGGTTGAATTACCATTTCATACCCATACTCAAATTATTACTGAAAATGCTAAAAGTGTCAATGAACATTTGCTGGACGACATAGATCTTCCCGATCTCTCAGGCATACTTTCGGGAATAAAACGTCAGATGAGATTTGGGGAAGATAAGTTTTTCCAAAGTGGTAAATCGCCGGTGATACTGCTTGTAGAAGATAATATTGAACTCAGGAGGTATTTGAAAGAATTGTTTTTGAGCGCATACTCGGTGCTTGAAGCAGAAAACGGTAAAGAAGGCCTGAAAGTTGCATTACAGGAGCTTCCCGACTTGATTATATCCGATGTTATGATGGCTGAAATGAACGGCTTTGAATTCTGTAAACGAATCAAATCAGATTTAAAATCGGCGCATATTCCGGTCATACTGTTAACCGCTAAATCACCTCTGGAAGATAAGATCGAAGGGATTGAAATGGGAGCGGATGACTATATAACTAAGCCATTTAGTGTAAGTTTCCTGCTTGCAAGGGCCAAAGCGCTATTGATCACAAGAAATCAGCTTAAAGAAAAATACAGAAAAGCGGCCTCTCTTATGCCTTCTGCCGAAATCCCAAGCTCGCCTGACGAAAAGCTGCTTAAAAAAGTTAAGCAATATGTTGAGGAGCACCTACCTGACTGCAATCTCTCTGTTGATGATATTTGTAATGCAGCAGGACTTGGCCGTACTCAGCTTTATGCTAAGGTAAAGGCTATGACCGGACTAAACATAGCTGAATTAATCAAGGAGATGAGACTGGAACGAGCCAAGCAGTTATTAAAAGATAGGAAATTTAACGTGAGCGAGGTAGCATTCATGGTTGGCTTCTCAGAAGTATATTATTTTAGAAAGTGCTTTAAAGCAGAATTTGGAATTACCCCATCTGAGTTCGCTAAAATCGCTTGTGATACAACTGCATAGGTTTTAGGAGCATCGCTAAACAACGGTTTAAACCTCTTCTACACTCACGTAAAAATATCTTTATCAGCAGGTTCAAAATTTGGCGGGGATTTGAATTTCTTTTGGGTTCCGCATTGTACGTATCTCAAGGCTCCAGTTGTCATTTTTATAGAACATTTTCTGAACGTTAATCTCAGTTTTTCCGAACAAAAGTACTCGTTGCCTTGCTTCGATAAAATACACCTTTACAGCACGTTAGCTGTGCTTTTAAACATGTACCGCAACAGACGTTTACAACCGAATAGTATTTGATCGTAGTTCGAATGGTGGTCAATTAATATAAGATATGGATCGCATCTGATTAGAATAGCCATCCATGATAAGGACAAAAAAAGACCTCGCCACATCTATCTACGTCAAGCCTATAAGAGAGGAAGCCGAAAATCTTAAGAGTAGGCATTTTCAAAACCAATTTTAATACTAAATGAAAAAAAACAATCCATTCAGGGCTGCGCTCCTGAAAGTAACAGCTTTTGCTATTATTGTTGCAATTGCAAGCTGTAGTAAGTCTAACAATTTAGAGAACGAAGATGGTTCGCCTATTTCCGGAGCTGGAAAAAATTCTGCAAAAGTTTTGGCCTATGCAAACGAGGTGAGGGCTTCTGGAAGCAACTACATCTGGCGTATCAACAATGTTGATCAGGGTACCACAAGCAGTCTTGCAACGGCGATTAACAACTGTATCGGAACCGGTAACCGTGAGGTTCACGTTATATCGGGTGGTACTTTATCATCACAGATCAATCTTCAAGCTGGACTTACCTTGTACTGTCATAATGTTACGTTCAACAAGACCCACACTGGGTATGGGTTTTTCAGAGATGGTTCGGGCGGGATTAAGATTTATGATATGATTCTGAACAACAATTCGAACATGGGCATACGGACAAGCAGAGCAAGCGACATTTTAATTCAGAATGTCAGAATTTACGGAGGTAGTATAAGTATTCGGATTGACAGCCATCCGAGCCGTCCCTATGAAGATGGCCGTTGGGTTTACCGGGTGCACATCCAGGATTGCAGATTTGAGAACGGTAGCAGCCATGGACTTGAAACTTATGGCGTAGACGGTTTTAAAGGCTATGGAATTGTGGCACGGAACATGGGCGAATGCGGAGTGCTGCTTAACAAAACCATCAACGGAGCACTCGGTACAGTAAATGCTTATCGTTGTAACAATGGCGGCGGTTATGCAGGGCTGCGTTTAGCGAATACCTGCAGTAACGTTACAACAAATATGTTGTATGCCGATCAATGCGGTAGAGGATATTTTGTGCTTACTGGTACCAATAATTGCCATTTGAACGACTGTCGGATCACCAATGGTACTGGTATCGGCGTTTGGCTCGAAAACGTTGTAAACTGCTCCGTTAAAGCTGGATGCACCAATGACGGTGTTGCAGTTTCCGGATCGGGTAGTTATGCCAATGTCAGCACTAGCGGCTGTCCATGATAAGCATCGAATATGCTAAAGAGTGGAGGGAAGCAGGTAAAGAAGTATAGGTCTATTTTAGTAATACCATGGACAATGCTCTAATAACCTGAATGTTTTTTAAAGGAGTAAAGACTGCCAGGTATTAAATGCCCTGACGTCTTTACTCTGAAATGTTAACAGCCCCCTTGTAGAGAGGTCAATACATGCTTCGCAATTGTTTTGCAAAGTTATTTTTCTACCCTGTGTATGATATCCACAGCTTCTTGGACGTGATATTTTTAGTATATGCAATTTCCTCAAAGCTCATTTTTCCCAAAGTGAACATATCAAAACACTTCTATAAAATGCCGGAAACTTAGCCAATGTCCGGTCGACCTTCTCATTAAAGGCCTGCCCAGGGATATCTTTTAATATTCTTAGGGACCGACGCTTTCATCAATTATATCCTCAATTGCAAGTAGCAGGTTTACCACCACTTATATACAATTTCTTTAAACAAAAGACTGTGTTATTCTTTATTGAATATACAATCTATGACATGAAAACATTACATGGTGCTACTGTACATCAAGCGCACGAATTAACCATATAAATTAAGGGAGTTAGCTGTCAATAAAGATCTTAAATCATCATATCCACCGATAATACTTTAGAGGGAAACTATCATAATAGGCCCATATTTGCTTTTTGATGGATGATTGAATTATCTGGGTGCCTATCTCAAAGAATCTTTAAAGTAAAGGAATTGAAGGCAATCCTTTTGTTGTATTAATTAGCGTTTCGCGGCATGATTGGTAAAACAAATACTATAAGAAACTAAATACTAATAAAATGGAAAAAGTAGTAGTTCATTTTGACATGCCCGGTATGACATCAAGCCAATACGACCAAATATGGCAAGACCTGCGGGCAATGGGCCATGAAAATCCGAAAGGATTGGTCTACCATGTGGGAGCAGCCACTACCAATGGCTGGATGGTTGTAGATGTTTGGGAGTCTGCTGGCCACTTTAATGAATTTGGTAAAACGCTGATGCCTATTCTTGTTAAGAATGGGGTTCCCCCAGTTGAACCCGTTGTGTTGCCAGTGCACTATTTATACAGCGGCGATACAACGACCTTATCTTCCTGATTCCCTTAAAAATTGAGTAGGACAGGGGGATACAAGACACTTCTGTCCTATTTTCCTTCCATTCCGCTTAAAGGAAAAACCCGGAGAAGTCCTAAATCTCAACCGAACAATGGTATTTGTTCAGTTCGGAGAAATTGAAACCGACTGGTCAAAAACTTCCCGCCCTCAAGACTTTCACACTTTTTCTCAGGAATAAAAAAATATTTTTCTTGCAAATCACAAATTGTTCTCTAAATTTAGAACTGTGATTTGAAAATCTACCGACTTTTGAATTAACATTTGTATCTGCCATTTCTAATATTTTCGTTTAACTATCTATGATCAGTGAAAGCCTTGCGTTTTTATCTACTGAGATAAATAAGTTTTTAAACAAAAAACTTGGTTCAACTACCGATCCCCGGCTTGTTCTGGGGAATATTGCAAAAGTGGCAGACGGTGACTCAGCAAGCAATCCGTTAAACAATCGACTCATCCTTTCACTGGTGAACATCGAAGAAGACAAGGTTTCCAAAGTCAGGGAAAATTACACGAAAACCGGTACAGGGATCGCCTATAAAAATCCGCCGATCCGGGTTAACATCTACATACTTATTGCTGCTAATTTTAGTACCTATTCTGATAATCTGAAGATGATAACGCACATCCTTCAGTTTTTTCAGGCTCAAAATACCTTTACACCAATCAATTATCCGGCGCTCGACAACCGCGTAGAGGAGTTAAATGCAGATCTGTTTACACTCAATTTTGAACAGATCAACCATATCTGGAGCACGCTGGGTGGCAAGTATCTTCCCTCGGTAATGTATAAAATTCGGCAGGTAACACTGGAGGATGAGACGGCAGAGGTAAGAGAAGGAAGGTTCATTGAAGAAATTATAACCAAAACATCTATCATACATTGAGAACTAAATTCCATATACTCTTTTCGATAGAAGTACTTCACACGTTCTTCAGCACCGGAAGATGGAATCAAATTCAGTTTGTCCCCACACCAGAAACTGCAAAGTTATTAAGGGAGTACGAACTTACATTAAGGCAAGTGGATAATGAGCTTCTAGTGATAACGAAGGTAGATGGCAGTGGTAAGGTTTATCATGACATGGATCTTTATACCAAGCTTTCGTTTGTCCTGGTTCCTCAATCTCCGGGCTATTTGAACTTTACCAATATCTCTTTTGCCACATCAAATTCACCTGTTTTCAATTTTCATAACCTAATTGGGAACGAAAGTTTCACGAAGCATTTTATCACCCAAACCATTAAAGACTATACCGGCAGCCTGGCTTATTTTCCGGGAGATTTTGTGAAGGGCGCCGATGGTAAAATTTATGAAAGCATCGCAAAAAATAGCGGAGGAGGGAGTAGCGTAGTGCCGGATAATAGTACAGCTTCGAAAGAAAAATGGGTACAACACGGCGAGGTTCAATTTGTAAGTGCAGCCGATACAAAGGACGTATTCTCGAATATGGAATACGACCTTGAACAAAGTACAGGTATCTATAACTTGAAAACTTCGGTTAAGCAAAAAGACCACAGCATAAGCGTTTACACTTTTAGCCAAGACAGTTTAAAATACGATAAAGAAGTACTTTTCTCTAAAGCATCCTTTGATAGTCTACATGACTTGGTGCAGGTTGATCTTCGCTCGCTGGCTTCCGGAAAATACCGAATTACAGTAAACGACGATATCCGGTTTGTTTACCTGGCCAATGAGATCAATCACAACACGCTGCCCATTTTTATAGATATATTTAATTTGCCTGCAGCTAATCCACAGGCAATTGTGGATGCAGCCAAAAAGCCCAAACGAACCAAATTCGCCATCGCCTTTGCCGCCCGACGAGTATTATGGAATTACAATACCCGTACAGACGCAATTGATAAAATTGAAGATACCGACGGTGAAATAATATTCCAGCCGGATGGGCTTCGGAAGTTCATCTCAAAAAAGCCGATTCCTTTTTCTGAATTGCCACGCAAAACGCTGGTAGCGAAAAGCGGCGCACTAACCATTAGTACTCATTTACCCAATCCCCAGCCAGATAAGCTACTGGATAAGAAAAACGACATATATACAACTGCAACATTTATAAACTATTAATCTGGAAAAACATGGCTAGCCCTTACAGTACCCCGGGAGTTTTTATCGAAGAAATTGCGAAGTTTCCCCCTTCGGTTGCTCCTGTAGAAACCGCTATTCCTGCTTTTGTAGGATACACTGAAATTGCCGACGAAATTGCACCAGACGATTTGCTCAACAAGCCAAAACGTATCTCCTCTATGGTGGAGTTCAGCCTTTATTATGGCGGCGGGCCTTCACTTACTGTAGCTGAGGTAAATATCGATGATGTCAATAATTTTAAATCAGCAAAAATCAGCAACTCTTATTATCTGTTTGATAGTTTGCGTTTATTCTATGCGAATGGGGGCGGAGATTGTTACATTGTGTCGGTGGGCAAGTACGGGGCTGTTGTTAGCGATACGCAGCTTATTGTAGGTACCAAAACGCTTTTAAAGGTAGATGATCCTACGATTTTATTATTCCCTGATGCCGTTGTTTTAACCGACGACGAGTTAGCTAACGTTCAAAAAGATGCGCTTGCTCATTGCGCAGATGAAAGCCGTATGGACAGAATGGCCATACTGGATACGAAGGAAAACGATCCGAAAGGAGTAACCTTCCGATCCAAAATAGGTGTACAGTTCTTAAGTTACGGGGCAGCCTATACGCCCTGGCTTAAAACCAATTTGCCTAAAAAAGTAACCTTTATCGATATTGCCACGAAGATTAAAAGGAATGGCGCTTCAGTAACTTTACAGGGATTAACAACAGATACAACGCTTCAGGCACAGATAACTGAATTAGAAAAGGCCTATGCAGATAAAGCGAATATCATAGCTAAAACAAACCTTGTTGCCTCGCCATCAACAAATTTACGTGATCAATATGCTTCATTGGTCGCTGCTTATTATAGTGGAAAATCAGTGACGGCTTTACAGAATATTGTAGAATATGTAATGAAGATCGTTACCAAACTGGATGATTTTCTGAAGCCCGGAAATTCGGATCTGATTACGAATGCTACCTTATTAGCCTCTGTACAAGGCACTATAGGCAGCACCTTTAAACCAATTGTAACACAAATTGTAGCTTTAGACAAAGCTGCGAAAACTAAATGGGGAGGTGGTTATACCGTGCAGGCTCCAAACTCTAAATTTACCGATTCGATTTGGGGTGCTGGATTTGTTGCTGGGGTTGCTGATTCACCCATACTGACTACTGGTTCGGATGATGAAAATACCGATCTGGCTGTAAATGCCCTTGATCCTATTTTCGATAGCCTTACCAGATCGTACCTTAAATTGGTAGTTGCTGCTGCAAATAAGCTGGCTTCTGATGCCGATACCGCCCTGGAACTGGCTTTTCCAACGTATAAATCTATCCTGAAAGGGGTCAGTACTTATATCTCCAATATCCCTCCGAGCGGAGCTGTCGCCGGTATTTATGCCATGGTAGACCGTACTCGGGGTGTTTGGAAAGCACCTGCAAATGTTAGTCTTAATAACGTTGTTGAGCCAACAGCGATTTTTACAAAAAAAGAGCTCGATGGTTTGAATGTTGATGTTACTGCTGGTAAATCCATCAATGCCATACGAGCATTTTTCGGAAAAGGCACTCTGGTATATGGTGCGCGAACTTTGGCAGGAAACGACAATGAGTGGCGATATGTGTCTGTGCGCAGGTTATTTATCATGGTGGAAGAATCTGTTAAAAAAGCTACAGAGCAATTTGTGTTTGAACCCAACGATGCAAACACCTGGGTTAAAGCGCAGGCCATGATTGAGAATTTTCTATATAATATCTGGAGACAGGGGGCACTGCAGGGTGCTAAGCCCGAGCATGCATTCTATGTTGCTATAGGGCTGAACAAGACCATGAACCCCATTGATATTTTGGAAGGAAGAATGATTGTGGAAATAGGCATGGCTGCCGTTCGTCCGGCCGAGTTTATTATACTACGTTTCTCTCACAAGATGGCAGAAAGTTAATATGAGCGTGATTTTTTTTGATTGATTACACAGAATGTTGGATGAATTCGATTAAGGATTTGACATCGCCATTAATCTATTCATTATCAAATGGATTTTAGAATATGAAACTTTGTCATCTCGTTAGGAGAGATCCTATACATGTAAAGCTTTAGGATTTCTCCTGTCGTCGAAATGACAAGCAGGTTCATCTCAAACTCAAGCATTTCATCTAAATAAAAAACAACTATCATGGCAGCAAACTATCCATTACCAAAGTTTCACTTCATTGTAGAATGGGGTGGCAATAAAATAGGTTTCACCGAAGTTACCGGACTTGATATGCAGGTCGAAGCGATTGAATATCGCGAAGGCAGCAGCAAGCAATACTCCAAAATTAAAATGCCTGGCCTGCACAAGTTCAGCAACATCACCATGAAACGCGGAACTTTTGAAGGCGATACTGATTACTATAAATGGATCAATACCATTAACCTGAATACTGCCGAACGCAGAGACATTGTTATAAAATTATTGAATGAAAAGCATGAGCCAGTACTTACCTGGAGAGCGGTAAATGCATTCCCGATCAAGGTGCAGGCGAGCGATCTGAAGGCCGACGGAAATGAGGTGGCTATCGAATCTATCGAAATTGCTCACGAAGGTTTAAGCATTGTTTCATAAAGTTTTATAAATACAGAAATGGCTGATAGTATGGTTCCTTCTGCAGGTGGATATTATCCTCCTGTGGGCTTTCATTTCAAGGTTGAGTTTCAGGGAATAGGGAACGACAATGATGTGCGTTTCCAGACGGTGGGCGGTTTAAACGTGGAGTACGATACTGAATCCATCAAGGAAGGTGGTGAAAATCGCTTTGAACATAAATTGCCAACCCGAACCAAATTCTCCGACCTTTCTTTGAAACGCGGAATGCTTACGGATTCAGAAG
>CBIHNR010000079.1:0-23900 GCA_966211215.1 uncultured Pedobacter sp. | reverse complement strand
ACTAATTATAAACAAACTATATATTTGTGACGCTTTAGGTAAGACAATGCAAGGAAAAGGAATTTGCCAGTTAGTCGAGATTTTTAAAACCCAACAGGGTGCTGTGCACCAATGTAATTTAAAGAACGTTTTCCGTCTTGAGTTTGGCGGTAATCATTCTTATTTTAAAATAAGTGACTTTCTTGATTTCATTAAGCAGGTAAATAATATCGATATTGATGAGATGGCAGAAAACACTTCCCGTACTGCAGATGTTGCCATACTGATGCCTCATTATACAGAGCGTTGCTTTGTGCTCACTATTACAGACATAGTTAACCTTCGCGAGATATTGAACGGCGCTAAATTTATGCTTCAGCTAAACAGCATGATACGCGAATGTCTTTATAGCCTCGTTTAGGATCATATTTAGACTTATTCTGTATTGTATTTTCCCCAATACAATTCTTAACATTTATTGTTTTAGTATATAACTTAGGTTTACTGAATATTAAAACTTTAAATATATGAAAGACCTTCTTAGACTAAGAACTTCTTTGACCGAAGAAATCGAAGCTCTTTTAAACGAACAAATAAAGACCGAAGCCTATTCTTCTGCCGTTTATCTGGCAATGTCTTCCTGGTGTAATCGCAATGGCTACGACAATGCCGCTTCATATCTTGAAAAACAATCATATGAGGAAAGGGAGCATATGATGAAAATCTTCCGTTTCGTAAATGATTTAGGCGGCAGGGCAATCTCCCCTGACATTACAAATGTCCCTCAGGAATTTGATTCTTTTAAAGGGGTATTTGAAATGGCTCTCCAACAGGAGATTAGCGTAACCGGTCAGTTTAACCGTTTAGCAGACCGTTGTTTTAAAGCGAAAGATTTCTTAACCTTTAACTTTTTACAATGGTTCTTGAATGAACAAATTGAAGAAGAATATGTGGGGAGGCGCATCCTCGAACTGTTTGACGTTATTGGCGAAGAAGGTACTGGCCGCTGGCAAATTGATAAACATATTCCGAAAGTAAAATACGGTGAAACACCTGGAGAATAAATAAAAGCCGCTGAACTTTCGGCGGCTTTTTTTGTTATCAAATAGCCTTACCTGCTCAAACTGGCAAGGTATTTATACTATATTGATAACAATAAAATATCTATCTTATGAATTTCATTAAAAACAATCCTAAAACCACCACCACATTGTTGTTAGCAGGGCTTGCAACAGGTGCAGCAGCCTGGTATTTTTTTGGAACCGATAATGGCAAAAAGACATTAAGCCAGCTAACAGATTCGATTAAAGATATTAGCGATTCTGTAATGAATAAAGCTAATGATACACTGGCTAACCTGAAAACACAAAAAGAAAACTACACTGCATAAAAGTATTTAAAACTATACAAAAAGGAAGGTGTGTTAGTACAACCTTCCTTTTTTATATAACCAGGTTAACCAAATGAGCCTGACTGCACCATAATATTTCCCATCTCTTCCCCACACACTCTCATTGGTACTTTATTTGCAAAATACTATACGTATTAGTGAATAACTTATGAAAATTTTCTTTGCACTGGCTATAGTATGTTTTTTTAACTTAAGCTTGATACAGCCAAGAGAACCTGACCTAACCGGTGAATGGCTAAGCAGCCGTGGCAACGAGAAAATTGACATTATAAAAAACGGAGATGTCTACTATGGAAAATTAGTATGGGTAAAAAATGGAACCGATGAACACGGAAATCCTTTAACAGATATTCATAACCCGAAACCAGAACTTAGAAGCCGCCCTCTAATCGGACTAGAAATCTTCAGCGGCCTAAAATACAGAGGAAGAAATGTTTGGGTTGGCGGAAAAGTATACGACCCCGGATCGGGTAAAACCTATAATTGTCAAATGACTTTAAAAAATGAGAATAGGCTTGACATCAGGTCTTTCTTTGGACTCGCCCTGCTGGGAAAAACCGAAAGCTGGAAGCGCCCGGAATAATTTCACATATACTCATTTTTGAGTATTGACACTATAACTCAGTAGTCAGATCTTTATCAACGATACACCAGATTATTTTGGACATAATCCTTACCTCCCAGGTTGGTTGTTGATTTAAGTACCGCTGCCCTACGTCTTTCCATTAACATTAAATAGCCTTTTAGCTGAACAGGGCTATTTAATGGATTATTTTAAAAACCAGCTCCTTCAACAATTCTCCATCGTTGGTATTTCCTGTGGAATCAACTCCTTTTGTTTTTAAGTCATATTCTCTCAAAGTACTAATGATGTCGATAGTTTTCCAAACATTATAATTCTTTCCGGCTAGTTCATAATCCTTTACAAAATATGGATTTACACCTAATTCTTTGGCTAAATTTTGCGGGGATTTGTCTCCGATATAATGGTATTTCAGGATTTTAGTAAACCAGGTATTCAAAGCCCCGAGAACCATTTGAATGGGATTAGCTTTCGGATTTGATGCGAAGTAGTCTATGATTTGGTTTGCTTTAAATGGGTCTCTTTTTGCCAGGGCATCCTGCAGTTCAAACACATTATACTCCTTGCTAATGCCAATGTTATTTTGAACATCTTCCACAGATATCTCACTCCCTTTGGGCACATTTAACATAAGCTTTTCAAGCTCATTCGAAATTTTCGACAGATCGTTGCCCAAATACTCAGCCATTAATGCCGATGCACGCGGCTGTATTTTATAAACCTTATCTTTAGCATAATCCTCAATCCATGCTGGTATTTTACTATCATAAACCGTTGCAGATTCAAATACCAGCCCGTTTTTTTCTATTGCTTTGTAAGTTTTCTTTCTTTTATCAAACTTACTGTGCTTAAAGCAGAACACAAGTATTGTAGATTTTACCGGATTTTCGAGATAGGATAACAGAGGGTCCTGAGCCTTTTTATCTTCAGCCCCATCCTTTCCCCACTTCAAGTCCTGTGCTTCTTTCACCATTACTAACTGGTACTCGCTCATCATTGGATACCGCTTTGCAGCATTTAACACCGTTATCATTTCGGTATCACGGCCATATACCACCGTTTGATTAAAGCCCTTTTCTGCGTCTGTCAGGAGGTTTTGTTCTAAATAATTCCCGAACAAGTCGATGTAGTAAGGCTCTTCTCCATGGAATAGGTAAACCGGCTTAAACTTACGGCTCTTCAGATCGGATAATAGTGCAGCAGCTGTCATAATTAAGAAACCCAAACTTATAAAAAATCATGCGAATCGTCCGCACATCTTCGTTCTCTCAAGTATTTTCAGCAATTTTGGATTGTGATTTTTGAGCCGGTACAGTTAAACCTTCCCTCCCATTCTTTTAAAATTAAACACGAAGCTTCCGTTACTTATATCTTCGATGAAATACGCAGGAAGTACCTTGTTTTAACACCCGAAGAGTGGGTGAGGCAGCATTTTGTACAATTTATTATTAAGGATAAAAAGTACCCAAAGTCCTTAGTTAAACTTGAAGGAGGTTTAAAATTGAACTCCTTACAAAAGCGCACAGATGTGGTTGTTTTTAACCCTTCGGGTGAAAAGGTTCTGATGATTGAATGCAAAGCTCCCTCGGTAAAAATAACGCAAAACGTATTTGACCAAATTGCACGCTACAACATGGTGCACAAGGTGCCTTTACTGGCGGTGAGCAACGGGATTGAACACTATTTTTGCAAAATAGATTTTGAACGGCAGAGTTATCAATTTCTGCCACAATTACCAGAGTATCTTTACTAATTGCTGATCCTGATTTTAATGAGTTTTGCCTCTATTTTATCGAATGCAGGATTATCTGAACTCACTTTTTTATCCCCAATGATATCTTTAGCCGCATCGTAAGCGCTATCGTCAATAGAAAAAACACCGCCAAAACAAGGAATGTCCCCTTGTAGCTTTCCCTGTCCAAAATCAATAAAAGTTCCTCCGTAGTCCCAGCCAAAACCAAATAAGTTCAAGGGCCGGCCGTTTAGCTTTTCAATCTCTTTCAAAGAAGTGCCAATTTTTATTCCATTGGTAAGTTGGTATGGAGAACCCGGGCGATTTATTTCAAGGTAGTTAATCGTTTTAAACGGGGCTTGCTTCTCTTTCCAATGGATCTCTATTTCCTTATCCTGTCCTTTCCACAGGGTAGTGAAAACACCTTGAAAATCGCCTTCCAGGAACAGCGAATCCTGGCTTATATTCTGTTGACCAGCCTTCTCTTCAATAGTCCTAAAATCATCCCCAAGCTCAATATCCCCCACTCCCCAACAGGTAATCTCAGTAATATTTCCCTCGGCAAATTCAACAGGCTGTACCTGTTTAGAGGTGTCGGCGGCTGAATTACCTGCTTGGCGCTGGTTACAGGATGACCAAACAAAAAGAGATAAAAAAAGGGCGATCCTCATATTGATAAGCCGCCCACCTGAAATTCTATTTAATACCATTATTATTTGGCTGAAACGCGGATGCTGGAAAGTTCCACATCCATTCTGTTTAAAATATCATCAGACGATTCAACAATCTCCTTTTGTTGAAATGCTGCCAATTCTTTTTTATGGATCAAGGTCACTTTTGCCTGCTCTAACCGGCCTTTAATACACGGATTTTGCTTTTCAATATTACCAGCATAAAAAGTGGTAATCAGCCCGCCATCATTTTCCTGAGAGAAGTTTTTAAACGCAACCGGCATTCCACCGTTTACTTTTACTAAGTCTCTCAATGACAAACCTATTCTCAGGCTGTCTTTTGTCATGTATGGAGAATCCATGTAAACGGCTTCCAAATATTTAATTTTTGTAAATGGAGGTTTCTTTTCTTCCCAATAAATATTTACCTGCTTTGGATCGTTCTCCCAAATGGTAGTAAAAGAGCCCATTCTGTTATTTTCGTGTTCGGACACAGCTTTACCAAATTTACTGACAAGTGCCTCGTGGCTATCAGACAGCTTTACTTCACCAATGCCGTCGCAACTTATTAAAACCTTAGGATCAACTTGAGGCTCTTGCTTTGCCTTTTTTTCCTGGCTGCAAGAAGAAAATAGTACAAGTGATGAAAAGATTAGATAGGTGTATTTCATTTTTGCTTAAAAGTAATTTAGGGTATTTAATAAAAAAGTGGCTATAGTAAGCCACTTTGTCTCGTTTTCTTATAATGTTGCGAGGCTTTCCTCTAATATTTTGATCTTAGCCTCTGCATCTGCCTTCTTTTTACGCTCGTTTTCTACAACTTCTGCTTTTGCATTATTTACAAAACGTTCGTTAGATAATTTTGCATCTACTGATTTCAGGAAGCCTTGCAGATAATCAAGTTCTTTGTTAATTCTTTCTCTCTCAGCTTCAGCGTCGATGCTTCCAGCCAGGGTAACAAAGAACTCGTCCCTTCCAGCCATAAAACTTGTGGCGCCACTTACTTTATCATCCACCACCACAAACTCACTGAGATTTGCCAACTTGTTAATAAAGCCCTGATATTGATTATAATCGATAGATGAATTTACTTTTACAGCTAAAGGCAGGGACTCTTTAGGCGAAATTTGCTTGCTATTGCGGATGTTGCGAACTTCAGAAATTACCTGTTTAGCAATCTCAATATCCTTTATCAGCGCTGTTTGCACTTCCAAGCTTTTTGGATATTCAGCTACGATGCAGCAATCAGAATCGTTTCTAACTCCAAAAACTTCTTCATCATGCCATAGTTCTTCAGTTAAAAACGGCATAAATGGATGTAACAGTTTCAATATTTTTTTGAAGAAAACCTTTGTAGCCTCGTAAGTAAGCTAATCTACCGGATGATGTTATGCTGGTTTTACCATCTCAAGATACCAGGCACAGAAATCATCCCAAACCAGTTTATAGCATGCCATTAATGCTTCGGATAAACGATACTGAGCGAAGTAGCCTTCAATTTCAGCTAAGCCTTCATTGAAACGGCTCTCAAACCACTCTATTGCTATCTGGTTTACATTCTCAAGCTCCGTATCAACTTCCCACCCTTTTACCAGGCGAAACGCATTCCAGATCTTGTTAGCAAAATTTCTTCCTTGTTCGCAGTAAGATTCGTCGAACATTAGGTCGTTACCTGCAGGAGAGCATAATAACATTCCTACCCGCACACCATCTGCACCATACTTTTCAATAAGGTCGATAGGGTCTGGTGAATTGCCCAACGATTTAGACATTTTACGCCCGATTTTATCCCTTACAATTCCTGTTAGGTATACATTCCTGAATGGAGGCAAGCCTTTAAACTCGTGGCCAGCCATAATCATCCTGG
The DNA here is from genome assembly GCA_966211215.1 of uncultured Pedobacter sp. Lineage (GTDB taxonomy): Bacteria > Bacteroidota > Bacteroidia > Sphingobacteriales > Sphingobacteriaceae > Desertivirga. The sequence continues at coordinate 17,657 of CBIHNR010000079.1, read as the reverse complement.
CAACCCAGAAGAATAAAATTTCTGGTGCCGTAACCAAATCATTAGTCGGATAATAATAGTTCAGGTCTGCATTTCCTTCTTTTTCAGGATGCCCGCAAACGCTCGGATCGAATACCGAAATTGGCCATAGCCAAGACGAGAACCAGGTATCTACCACATCTTCGTCCTGATGTATGAGATCGGAGGCCTGAGATCTGAAGTCTGATTTTTCCTGATCAGACATCTGACTTCTTACCTCTGACTTCAACAATTCTTCTATTGCCTCGTCTTTCGTTTTCGCAACAACTACCTCATTTCCGTAATACCAGGCAGGTATCCTTTGCCCCCACCATAATTGGCGGCTTATACACCAATCCTTCACATTTTCCATCCAGTGGCGGTAGGTATTAATGAACTTTTCCGGGATAAGTTTTATCTCACCGTCTAGTACATAATCGAGGGCAGGTTTAGCCATTTCCCCCATTTTAAGGAACCATTGTAGTGAAAGTTTTGGCTCAATTGCCGCATCGGTACGTTCAGAAAAACCAACCTGTGACTTATAGTCTTCAATCTTTTCAAGTTGGCCGGCTTCTTCCAGCAATGCTGCAACCTTCTTACGAGCTACAAAGCGGTCCTCTCCTACCAATATTTCGGCCTTGGCATTTAGGGTACCGTCATCATTTAAAATATCAATTACTGGCAACTTATGTTTTAGGCCAAGTTCGTAATCATTTAAATCGTGGGCAGGAGTTACTTTTAAGCAACCTGTACCAAACTCGATATCTACATATTCATCTTCGATAACCGGAATTTCGCGGTTAATTAAAGGCACTAATACTTTTTTCCCTTTAAGGTAGCTATAACGCTCATCGTTAGGATTGATACAAATAGCTGTATCGGCCATTATAGTTTCTGGCCTGGTTGTAGCAATAGTTATAAAAGACTCATCGCCAGCAACCTTATATTTAACATAGTAAAGTTTTTGATTAACTTCCTTACGAATTACTTCTTCATCTGAAACCGCTGTTTTACCTTTAGGGTCCCAGTTTACCATACGTACTCCGCGATAAACCAGCCCTTTTTTGTATAAGTGGATGAAGGTATCTACAACGGCTTCAGAAAGAGCCTCGTCCATTGTAAAATTGGTACGGCTCCAATCGCAGGAAGCGCCAAGTTTCTCCAACTGTTTTAGGATGATGCCGCCATACTTTTCTTTCCACTCCCAGGCATATTTTAAAAATTCTTCCCTGCTAAGGTCTTTCTTTTCAATGCCACGTTCCTTTAACATCGCTACAACCTTTGCTTCTGTAGCAATTGAAGCATGGTCAGTTCCAGGCACCCAGCAAGCATTTTTTCCCAGCATACGCGCACGGCGGATAAGTACATCCTGAATAGTATTATTCAACATGTGGCCCATGTGCAATACACCAGTTACGTTAGGTGGAGGTATTACAATAGTGTATGGTTCACGATCGTCAGGCACTGATTTGAAAAATTCTTTTTCAAGCCAGTACTTATACCATTTATCCTCCGTTTCTTGTGGGTTGTATGTTTTAGAAATGCTCATATAATGAAATGCTTGCGCCTATTAGAAGCTCGCAAAAATAGCTTTTAAGCCCCAATTATTTTGCAAGGATTGGGTTAAAATATGTGTAAAGTTAATTGTGAAGGAAAAACAATTGCTAGCCAACAATAATTAAAGCTTTATAAAGTTTTAAATTTAGAATCACAGACAGACATGAAAACTCGTATACCTGGTAGATTTACGAATCTGCTATTTAATTATTTCTATCTAGGCCGCTTGTTTTGGTGGTTTAACAAATGAGCTACAAAAAGCTTTCGACCGCAAGGCGATAGCTATTTAAGCCAAAACCGGTAATTACACCTTTACAGTTTCGAGCCATCATTGATTTATGGCGAAACTCTTCCCGGGAATAGACATTGGAGATGTGCACCTCTATAACCGGAGTTTTTATCGCAGCTATTGCATCTGCAATGGCAATTGAAGTATGCGTATAGGCACCTGCATTCATTACTATTCCATCATACGAAAATCCCACTTCGTGAATCTTATTGATGATTTCCCCTTCTATATTGCTTTGATAATATTCTAACTCAATTTGAGGATACTTTTTTTGTAATTCTTCAAAAAATGGGTCAAAGCCACTGTCTCCGTAAATAGATTTTTCGCGGGTTCCCAATAGGTTTAAGTTGGGCCCGTTAATGATTTGTATTTTCATCGCTTCAAAACTAAGAGTTTTTCTTTATTTGCAAGACAAAAAGGAGCTATGGACTGGAACAGTACGATTAAAGGGTTTACATCATATTTGAAGCTTGAAAGGTCACTGTCGGCTAATAGCATTGAAGCATATTTAAGAGACGTTGATAAACTCAAACAATATTGCGACACACTTGGAGGCAAGTCGCCATCCTCAATAGAAACAGCCGACATTGAAACGTTTTTAGCCTGGATAAACGAACTAGGCATGCTACCACCCTCGCAGGCTCGGGTATTATCCGGATTGAAGGCTTTTTTTAAGTATATGCTGCTAGAGAATTTAATTGATAATGACCCGGTTGTTTTAATTGAATCACCCCGTTTAAGCCGCAAACTACCCGACACTTTAAGTATTATTGATATTAATAATCTCGTAGCTGCCATAGACCTTTCTAAACCGGAAGGCATGCGAAATAAAACCATGCTCGAAGTTTTGTACAGCTGCGGATTGCGTGTATCTGAGCTCGTCAATTTAAAAATATCCGATTTATACCTTGAAATAGAATTTATAAAAGTTACCGGGAAGGGTGACAAAGAAAGACTGGTTCCTATTGGGGCTGAAGCTATAAAGCTCTTAAATATCTACCTCAAAGAAGTGAGGTTACATGGAGAAATTAAACCGGGAAAAGAAGATTTCGTGTTTTTAAATCGACGTGGTGCCCCGCTTACCAGGGTAATGGTGTTTTTGATTATTAAACAATTAGCAGAAAGCATCGGACTGAATAAAAGTATAAGCCCGCACACTTTCAGGCATTCGTTTGCCACTCATTTAATTGAGGGCGGCGCGGATTTAAGAGCAGTGCAAGAGATGCTTGGGCATGAAAGTATTACTACAACTGAAATTTACACGCACCTTGACAGAGACTATTTAAGGCAAACAATTATTAGCCATCACCCAAGAGGATAAGTAAACAAGGCCACAATGTTGATGGCCTTGTTTGTCGAAATACCTGCTATGGCCAGATACCCATATTCATATAAGAAATGGCCACTTTGTCGATAGAACCCACAAAAGCAGCTGTCCTTAGATCTTCAATTTTGGGATGTAATAGCCTGATTTCCCTTATTTCATGATATGCTCGGATCATAGTTTCTTCAAGGCCCGAATTTACCAGTTCAAGCTCAGAAGCCCCCTTTACAACCAGGTTTCGCTGCAACGGACTCAAGCTTACACCCGTCATTGCCTCCATGGTATTAATAAGATTAAGATTGGCATTTTCTTCGTAGCGCTTATGCATGCGCCCAAATGCTACGTGATAAAGATTTTTAAGCCACTCGAAATAGGAAACAGTTACCCCACCGGCATTGCAGTACATGTCTGGAATGATTATTCCTCCTTTGTTGGTGAAGATTTTTCCAGCTTCGGGCGAAGTGGGCCCGTTGGCACCTTCTGCAATAATCTTGGCTTTTATTCTTCCAATATTGTCTATGGTTATCTGGTTTTCCAAAGCTGCAGGAACGAGAATATCGCAATCCTGCTCCAATCCTTCTGAAGACACTTTAAATTCCTTCTGAGCTTTAGCAAATCCTAAAATAGACCCGGTTTCTTTGCGGTGCGCAACAACATCTTCCAAGTCAAGGCCATTTGAATTATAAATAGCCCCTTCAAACTCGCACAAGCCCACTATAACAGCGCCAAACTCTGCCAGGTATTTAGCAGAGTGATACCCTACGTTACCAAGCCCCTGAACAATTACCCGCTTACCTTTTAAACCAGGTTCAAGCCCCAAACCCTTCATATCCTCAACAACGTTTAAACATTCGCGGGTTGCAATTGCTACACCCCTGCCCGTTGCTTCCCTGCGGCCATGAATTCCATGCAAGGCTATTGGCTTACCGGTAACACAGCCCATGGCATCCAGCTGGCCAGGGTTCATCGTGTAGTAAGTATCTGCAATCCAACTCATCTCGCGCTCCCCTGAACCATAGTCAGGCGCCGGGACATCAATTGCTGGGCCGATAAAATTCTTTTTGATTAATTCAACTGTATAACGGCGGGTAATATTTTCTAACTCAGCCAGCGAATAATTTTTAGGGTTAATTTTGATCCCCCCTTTCGCCCCACCAAATGGAACATTAACAATGGCGCACTTATAAGTCATGAGGGCTGCAAGTGCGATTACTTCGTCTTCATTCACCATTTCGCTGTAACGTATACCGCCCTTGGTTGGCGACATATGGTGCGAGTGCTCTACCCTCCAGGCATCAATCACTTCAAATCCATTGTTCTTACGTATCGGGAAACGAAATCTATAAATGCTGTTACAAGCTTTAATTTGATCTAATAATCCGGCGGGGTGATTGGTAAATTGTGCTGCATGGTCAAAAAAAGCACAAACATCATCGAAAAAGCCTTGGGCATTAGGAGCCACTTTGATATCTGCCATAGCTGTAAATTAAGGTCTATAATTTTAAGTTGAAACAATATCAACTTAACGAACGAAAGATAACAAAGTGTATACAGTATACAGCAATATCAATCATTAATATTACTGTATACTCAATTTCTTTAATCGCGGTTTTCGATTTTTTTCAAACGCCTGTCTATCGAAAAAAGGTATAAAATAAGTCCGATGAAAATTACGCAAACTACGATTACAACCACGTATATTTTTCCAGAGCTTCTTAAATCGGTTGCCATTTCCACCTCATTTGCTTGCTGGGCAAAACCTTGAAGGGCGGCTACTAAAATTGCTAAAACTGAAAGAAATCTCTTCATCTTAATTATGGTTATTTAATTTATTCTCTAACAAACGGATACGGTAGCGAATGGTCATGATCCACACACCCATTAGTATCCAGCCAATAAAGGTCGGGTATAAAACCAGCCTCATATTACTATCAAGATCGTAGCCGCTAAAGCCGGGATTGCCCCCATTTCCAGGGTGTAATGAATCTGTTAATCGCGGGAGCACAAATAACAAAACTATCATAACCGGAAAGGCGAATATGTTGTAAATAGCTGAAATCTTGGCTCTTTTCTGTTCTTCGTCCAATGAATTTCTAAGAACAAGATAAGCAAGATACATCAATGTAGATATAGCAGAACTATTCAGCTTCGGGTCGCTTGGCCAGGGGTCTCCCCAGGTAATATTAGCCCAAAGCATACCGGTAGTTAAACCAAGAAAGCAGAACATTATTCCAGTATTAACACTTTCAACCGCAATTAAATCGTCCTTTTCATCGCCGCTGCTCAAATATTTTATGCTGTAAACCACCGATATTAAATACAATGCCAACATGGCAAACCACATGGGAACATGAAAATAGAGGTTTCTGATGGTTTCATGCAAGATGGCAAGAGCCGGGACCGGGATTAAAAAACCACCTATAATTGAATATAAAACTAAAATAGAAGCGAGAACCTTCCACCAGTTTTTTCTCATAATTTTTGAAATTGATGGGCAAAGGTATAAAAGTATAGGGGTGCTTCAAAATGATGTATATCACATTATCATTCCTAACAGTGGTAAAAAAATGTAAATTCAGCCCCCGAAACATAATTTCTATATTTTATCAGGCTAGTATGGCTCTTAATTACATCTGGATTGCCTTTTTTCTTATATCATTCGTGGTAGCTTTAATAAAGCTGATTTTCTTTGGAGATACTGTCATATTTTCAAGCCTGGTAAGCGGTATGTTTGATAGCGCCAAAACCGGGGCTGAGATTTCTCTTGGACTGATAGGCATAATGACCTTTTGGCTTGGTATCATGAAAATTGGCGAAAAGGCTGGCATGATCAGCCTCTTTGCGAGAGCTGTTAATCCATTTTTTAGCAAGTTATTCCCTGAAATTCCTAAGAACCACCCGGCCTCCGGATCAATTATTATGAATTTTTCGGCAAATATGCTGGGCCTTGATAATGCGGCCACTCCATTGGGGTTAAAAGCGATGAAGGAACTGCAGGAAATTAATCCGGATAAAGATACTGCCAGTAATGCCCAGATAATGTTTTTGGTGCTAAATACTGCCGGTTTAACCTTAATTCCGACTTCTGTTATTGCTTTGCGTATGGCAAATGGCGCGGCAAACCCCGCAGATATATTTATCCCTTCTTTAATTGGTACGTTCATATCTTTTATCTCGGGGATGATAGCCGTTGCATTATATCAAAGAATTAATCTTTTTAAACTTCCGGTATTAGTCTTTCTTGGAATGTTTTTAGGCATCATGGCTGGATTGTATTTTTGGTTGAAAGGCCTTCCTCCTGCCCAAATCGAAGCCTATACTGGTTTACTCGGTGGCATTATCATTTTTTCTATTATAATTCTTTTTATTACCTACGGAGCATTTAAAAAGCTGAATGTTTACGATGCATTTATTGACGGTGCCAAAGAGGGCTTTACAACTTCGGTTATGATCATTCCTTTTCTGATCGCCATCCTTGTTGCTATAAGTGCGTTCAGAACTACGGGCTGCATGGACTACCTTATTAGCGGTATTGGCTCAGTAGTAGCTGCCTGCGGTTTAGACACTTCTTTTGTGCCAGCTTTGCCTGTGGGTATAATGAAATCTCTCAGCGGAGGCGGTGCACGGGGCTTAATGATAGATGTCATGAAAACTTACGGAGCTGACTCATTTCAAGGGCGGCTGGCTAGTATCATTCAGGGTTCTACAGAAACCACATTTTACGTACTGGCGGTTTATTTTGGCTCTGTGGGCATTAAGAAAACTCGATATGCCGTTGTTTGCGGCCTAATTGCCGACTTTGTGGGTATAATTGCCGCTATTATTATTGCTTATTTATTTTTCAAATAAAGAATATGTCAACTAAAACTATTGCCCTGATTGCCCATGATGGACGTAAGCCCGAAATGGTGGCTTTTGTAAAAGAATATTACGATATTCTAAAAAACATGAAACTCATTGCAACCGGCACAACCGGATCAAATATTCAGCAAACCGGGCTTGAAGTTACCCGAAAGTTAAGCGGGCCTCAAGGCGGCGATGCCCAGATTGCAGCTATGGCGGCAGAGGGAAATGTTAAGGGAATTATTTTCTTCCGAGACCCCCTTGGAAAACACCCGCATGAACCAGATGTTCAAATGCTTTTAAGGGTTTGCGATGTTCACAACGTCCCTTTGGCAACCAATCCGGCTTCCGCGAAATATTTACTGCTTGGCTTAAAGGAAGAAGCCGAAGCTACTATAAAATAGACACATATAGTTTCTTACTCCCCAAAGGCTGCCCGCAGGCGGCCTTTTTCTTTAACACGAAAATATAATCAGCCGCCTTTTATAACACCTTCAAATTTCTTTACCAAAGCAATTTAGCTGTATCCCTGGCGTTGAATACTAAAGGATTACACCAAGCTTAACATTTAAAAAATAATTGTTTAACAATCTACCAGCATCTTTGGCATAATTACTGAATTGAAAATCAGCGAAATAGAAACAAACGTAATTTAGCTAATGTTATATTCTTAACTAACCTCAAATAATCCATTCTATGAATTTACACCCTCATACTGTTGAGCGTTTTTGTAATCAACATAAAACGATCAAAAGTTATATTGATGACCTTCCGCCTGAAGCCATCTACAACAGGTTGAACCACGACCGCTTTTCGATACATGAAACAATAGCTTACCTAACCAGGTACCAGCATATTTTTATGGATAGGATTACGAGAATTGTGAGTGAAGTAAATCCTCATTTTGAGATTTATAAACCTGACCAGGACCCTGAATTTACTTTTACAAATGCGAAAACGACAGGATCTTTGTTACATGAACTTTACCGCTTAAGGCAAGATTTATGGTTAATGATTGAAGATATGCCTGACGAAAACTTCGCCCGCGTAGGTACACATGCTGTTTTAGGCAGAATGAATATGAATCAATGGATTGAATTCTTTTTGCTTCATGAATCAAACCAGCTGTTTAAGATATTTAAAATGGCCGGAAGTTTCTGGTCAATGGAACTCGGAAAAAACAACAATGTAATTTACTTGCCTCGTCTATCAGATTTTATTGACGAATTAGCAGTATAAAAAATTGTAACCGAATTGTAAAGGCCAGCTCTACTACAAGCTGGCCTTTTTTATATTAATTTTTTTGGAACATAACAATCCCCAGCTTACGTATACAGGCGAAATCAATATTGTGATAATCAACAGATAACGATTTGATCTAACCTTGGAGAACGGATGATGATGACGAGATTTGTAAAGTTCCTAATCTTTTTTCTGTGTGTATTTTCCTCTAAAATTCATGCACAGACTATTACCATTGGAACAGTTAATGAAGGGCCTTATGGCCGAGGTTCAAGCATTGCGATTCCACTGGCAATTGATGACCCTGAGGGAAAACTCCTGTCTAATAATGTATTTAAACTTTACCTTTCTGATGCAAATGGAGATTTTAGTACTGAAAAGGAAATTGGCAGCTACCCAGGATTTTATACCACCTTTGTTAACGGTATTATTCCATCTACTGCTGGTGCTGGGAATTATAGAGTTCGTATAAAAAGTACCAATCCTGCTGTTACAAGCCAGCCATCTGCCACCATTCAGGTTAGCGCGGTTACGGGCCTAACGGCAGCCATTGATGCACCTACACAAACTATAAGCGCCAACCCAAAGACCTTTGGAAACTGCACAGCAGGAAGGAATAACCAACGCTTCAATTTTGTAAATGCATCTACAGCCGGAGCTTCCGTTACTGCTACTTTCACAAACGGATTTAACGCAGCTGATGTTAAACAAATAGCCTTTGAAAGCCCGACGGCGCAATTTATAGCCGAGATCACCCATTATACCATTTTAGTTAAAGCTGAAGCAAACGGAGTTATTGCAACTCAATCTTACTTTCTGATTAACAACACTCAAAACACTCCCTTCAGTACATTTGGAAGCAACACCGTTTGTTTACCAAAAGGGATTTTACAATATGGGGTAGAGATATCTTCGCCGAGTGGTATACAATCAAACTTTCCGGGATACACCTATCGTGTAAACTGGGGCGACCAAAGTGTTGAGACATATACACTTAATCAAATTAAAGCCAATGGAGGCGTAGTTCAACATACTTATTTCAAATCATCCTGCGGAAGCCAGGTTGTTATAGGTAGTGTGCGCTACTATAATGTGTTTGGTATCGGGATGCAGTTAATGAGCCCTTTCTGTAACGAAATAGGAACGCCGGTATCTACACAGGCAAAGGTTGTAACCCAGCCCGAAAATCGCTTTGGAATACCTGGAGTGGCTTGTTTGAATACGCCTTTAACCGTTACAAATTCATCAATAACCGGCGAAAATCCAAGCTCGACTGCACCTGAGTGCAATAACAACGACGTTATCTACTATTGGTATATTGATGATGTTTTAGTAACTCCCAACGGCGTTCCTTTAACCTATCAGCTGAAACACACCTTTACCACTCCAGGACAGCATAAAATCAGGCTTGAATCAGAAAGCAGTTCTGAATGCCAGGCTGCTCCTATCGAGCGGAAAATTCAGATCCAAATAGCACCAAAACCATCTTTTATTTTGGATGCTGATAAATTCTGTCTTACATCAACAGCAAAAACTACCAATACTTCAGAAGTAGATAATTCCAACGGAGCCCAAAATCAATACGAATGGGTAATTAGTGGGCCTGCGGCTCCGGTATTTGTAAACGGTACATCTTCAACATCTGAACATGCCGAATTCAAGTTTACACAGCCTGGAATCTACAAAGTTAAATTAGTTGTTAAGTCATCATGTGAACCAGTTTCCTCTCCTGAGCAAACAATTACCGTTAATGATGTTCCAAAAATCACAGCCAACTGGCAAACCAATATCTGCGGAAAAGGGCAATTACTCACGTTCAGCAACACACAGGGAAATCCGGTTACTACAAGTTTTTCAGGAACGTTTAAAGAAGAAGCTGATTCTTATACCTGGGAGATTGCTGGAGAAGGCTATTCTTTTAAAGAAGGAACAAATACTCACTCAAAAGAGCCTGTAATCTTCTTTGAGGAGTATGGCACATACGATATTAAAATAACTGCCAAGAATAATTGTGGTACTACCGTAATTACAAAAACAATCACTTTTAGCGAATCTCCTACAGTAAACGCAGGTGCAGACATGACCATTTGTGCAGGAAGCAGCGCTCCTCTAAAAGGAACAATTACAGGGCCTCCGGTATCTGGCTTTACATGGGTTGGCGGAACCGGAACTTTTGTAGGCGGACGTAATTCGTTAACTACCGAATACCTGCCTTCTGCTGCTGAAATTACAGCTGGCGAAGTGCAATTAAGTTTATCTGCAACTACCTTAATTCCGGCTCCTTGTGATAAAGTTGCAGATGTGGTTATTATAAAAATCAATCCACCGAACAAAATCACCTCAGCTGCAAGAGCAAGTATCTGTACTGGCTCTGAAATTTCATACCAACCTGCAGCTGTATTTCCTGAAAGCACCATAAGCTGGACCGCTACTGGCTCTGCAAATGCATCTGGATTTGCCACAAGTGGAACAGGGGAAATCAAGTCTGTGTTAACCAACACCAGCAATACAGCGAACGCTACTGTTACTTACACCATTGTGCCTGAAGCCAACGGCTGCCCTGGCGAGCCATTCACGTTTATCGTAACTATTACCCCACTCCCAGGCGTACAGGCTAGCGTTGCGAACAAAACCATTTGCACTGGCCAATTTACAGACATCAACCTTATTCCAACGGTAAGCAATACATTATATACATGGACGAGTACCGTTACCGGCGCAGTTACAGGTAACAGCCAGCAAACTACTCCTGCAAACATCACCGCTATAAAAGAAAAATTAACCAATACAGGCACTACTACCGGAAGCGTAACTTATGTTATTACTCCAGTCAATTCAACTAACTGCCCCGGACAACAAACAACTGTCACCATTAACGTTACTGCGCCTCCAGTTAAAGCAGATGCCGGAGCCGACCAAAAATTATGCAGCGTTAATTCTGCACAACTAAACGCCAATCATCCCGGTAACGGAACAGGAAAATGGACACTTATATCCAATCAAACTGGCGTTACTTTTAGTGACAATACAAAGTTTGATGCCTCGGTCGAAGGATTAATCCCAGGCCAGGTGTATCGTTTTAAATGGACAATTACCGGTCCTGGCACCTGTAATTCAACTGCAGATGAGGTTTTGGTAAACAATCTTTCACCCTTGGGGAACAATGTTATAAACTACTCTGGCTACACTGTTTGTGAAGGTTCTACTGTTACCGTTACCGGAAGCACTCCGACTGGTGGCGATGGAGAATATTCTTATGTATGGGAAAGCAGTACAGATGGCAATAACTGGGTAACGATAAACATAATCGGCCAAAAAAGCCTGAATGTTATGGTTACTGAAGATACATTCCTAAGAAGAAAAGTTAACTCTGGTAGCTGCAGCAGCCTTAGCGAAATCGTTAAAATTGATGTTCAAAAGGGAATTTCAAATAACACCATTAGTGGAAATCAACACATTTGTAGCAATGCAGTTCCTGCGAAGTTAGAGGGAAGCATTCCAACGGGTGCAGATGGCGAATACAAATACCAATGGCAACAAAGCTTTGATGGTAATAAGTGGTCTGTGATATTATCAGCAACCGATAAAGATTACCAGCCAAATGCTCTTACTCAAACCACCTTATTTAGAAGAGTTGTAACTTCTGTGATTTGCAGCGGTGACCAACAAAGCATTAGCGCTCCTATTGAGGTGCGTGTTTCGCCGGGTGCTGTAGCAAGTTTCGCCTGGACATCAGAGTCTGCTTGCTCTCCATTTACTATCAGCCCTCAAAATATCAAAGCAAAAGCTTCAGAAGCGGGTGATACTTATGAATGGTTTGCAAACGATAAAAATATCGGCACCGGAATTAACTTTCCTGGCTATACTATCCAGAACTCAGGTGAGATTGTTGAAATTAAGTTAATTGTAACCAGCGGACTTGGTTGCGGCAAAAGAGAGTTTTCGCATAAATTCAAAACCAACTCTACAATCACTGCAGATTTTACAGCCGATAATATGCAGGGCTGTGGTACAGTTTCTGTAAACTTCACTAACAAGACTTTAAACCCGGAAGGAGTTAATTTCGAGTGGAATTTTGGCAACGGAATAACTTCAAATGTTGGACAACCGTCTGCCGTTACATTTTATGCCAAGGAGGATGGAAAAGACACAATCTATGTGGTTACTTTAAAGGCGATATCAGCCTGCGCATCTTCTAGTAAAACTCTTTCAATTAAAGTTGTAGGAAAGCCAACACCACGCTTTTCTCCAAGTATTGTAGAAGGATGTTCGCCATTGAAAGTTACCTTTAAAAACCTTTCGCCTGGACTTGCTAACACTTATACATGGAACTTCGGTGATGGAACTGCTAGTGAAGTATATACAGACAACCGTTCTGTTGCTCATACTTTTTATACCGGAAAAGCCAAAACCTTTACGGTGACCATGACTCTAAAAAACGCTTGCGGTGAAAAATCCCTAAGCCATACTATACGGGTGTCGCCAAACACGGTGCAGCCGGACTTAGTAGTTAATCCAGGACAACTGGCAGGATGTGCCCCACATACAGTTAAGTTCCATAACTACACAACCGGTGCAACCCACTACACTTACATCTTTGGCGATGGAACTGACACTGTGCGCACCAATAGCGATGACCCAATAGAGCATACCTTCACAAAAGGAGGAGATTACTATGTTAAACTTATTGCTTCCAATTGCTCAGACACTGTTGTTGTAAAAAAGATCACAGTATACCACCAGGCTGGCACAGCATTTACCGCTGATCAAACCGAAGGCTGTGCTCCGTTAACAGTGAAATTTACCAATACGACCACTAAGGCTATTTCATATTTGTGGGACTTTGGCGATGGCACAACATCAACCGCGTTTAATCCTCCGGCACATCTGTATACCAGCAAAAAATCTTCTTACACTGTAAAGCTGATTACCAAAAGCACCTACGGATGTATGGATACGCTGGTTATGAAGGATTACGTTAAAGTGGGCGTCCCTCCTACCCCTTCGTTTGAGGTTTTACCGGGCGATGTTATTCAATACCCTGACTTCCGCTTTGCATTTAAAAACACCAGCACAGGTGAAGTTGACAGGCTAACCTGGGATTTTGGAGATAGAAGCCCACTTTCGAATCAAAATAATCCAGAGCATTCATATCCCGATACCGGTGTTTACAAAGTGAGGCTTACGGTAACCAACAAACTAGGATGCTCTGATTTCGTTGAGCGCACAGTTCGCATAACCGGAACACCAGGACAACTATTTATACCGAACGCATTTATGCCAAACAGTGCAAGCGAAGAGCTACGGTCATTTAAGGCAAAAGGCTCTGGTATTGCAAAATGGCATTTCAGAATATTCAACAAATGGGGTGAAGTACTTTGGCAGACTGACAAGCTTGACGTCAAAGGCGCACCTACCGAAACCTGGGATGGAAACCTTAATGGAAGGCCAGTTCCGCAAGGAGTTTACTTTTGGGAGATAAATGCAACCTTTAAAAATGGAACCGAATGGGCAGGAATGTCGTATAACAACAAAGAACCAAAAAAAACCGGGGCTATACATTTAATTAGGTAGAGATGAGGTTGATGCAGATACCCTTGAAAAAATTAGTTATTCTTTGTTTAGTTCTTTGCTTAGGCTCTAAGCTAAAAGCTCAGGACCACGTTTATTCCCAATTCTATAACGCTCCAATTTATCTTAATCCTGCGCTAAGTGGCCAGTTTAATGGCTCGTTCAGGATGAATATGATTTATCGTAACCAATGGACTGCTATGTCTGGCGACTTAAGTTATCTTTCCACCTCCATGGATTATCAGTTTAAAAAGATAAATGGCGGGGTTGGTTTGATGTTTAACAGCTCTAGCGAGGGAACAGCCTATTTGAAACGAAATAATCTAGCTGGAACCTATTCGTACACGGTTGGATCCGAGGGTTTCGTAGCGTCCTTTGGGATGCAAGCCGGAATAACCAACCGGCAAATGGACTTCAGTAAGTTGGTGTTCTCAGATCAGCTTGACTCAAGGCTTGGATTTGAATCAGGTACATCACTGGCTGAGCAGCCTTACAACGATAATAAGTACTATTTCGATGCCGGAGCAGGTGTAAATTTTGTAATGGGAAGCACAATGCTGGGAGCATCAATGCTTCATTTAAATAAGCCGGATGAATCTTTTACAGGAAGCAAGGTTGCCACACCGGTGCGCACTGCCATACATGCCAGCTACCGGCATGCACTTGACCGCTATGACCCATATGACGAAGACGGCTCGTTTTTAATACCATCGGTAGTGTATTACAGGCAAGCGCAGGCAAGCTCTATCAGTGCCGGCGTACAATACAAACATAAAGCCGTAAATGCCGGTGTTTGGTATCGCTCTAATGGTAAAGGCTCGCCAGACTCATTTGTATTTTCTTTGATATTTGACATTTTCACAAATCCTTTCAAAAACCAAAAAGTGCGCCTGGGAGTAAGCCACGATGCCACAGCCAGCAAAATGAGCTACGGCAACACAAGTGGAACATCTGAGGTGAGCGTTGGATTTGAAACAGGAGAAGGCAGAGAAAAAGGTTATGGCAGCATGCGTTGTTATGACTTCTATTAGTCCCAGCTAAACACTGCTAAGATCAGCCCCACTTAACGGGGCTTTTTTTGTGAAAGTTTAATTTGTTTTTAAAAGGACACAAAGAACCTACTTGCTACTTTCATCGCCGTTTGGGAGCTTTTGCTCATGCAGGTTTTATTTTCTGTCTCGTCCTAAAAATATTGAGTCTTCCAGTCCGCAAAATGTGCCGCACTGGAAGACTCAATATCTTGGAACGGCACAAGATGCACAGATAAGATTTTAAACACTTGTTAACTCGTCAATATGCAGCATGCACGGAACGAGGCTGGAAGCCAAAAAACCAAAGCATTATAAAAACACAAAGCCCTGCTAATTAGCAAGGCTTTGTGTTTTTATAATGCTTTTATTGCTTATTCAGCTGAAGTAGCAACAGGAAGAACAGAAACGTATGATTTGTTATCTGCTTTCTTTTTGAAAACTACTTGGCCATCGATTAAAGCAAATAAAGTATGGTCTTTACCTAAACCAACGTTTTTATCTGGATGGTGTTTAGTACCGCGTTGACGAACGATGATGTTTCCAGCCACAGCATTTTGACCACCGAAAATTTTGATACCTAAGCGTTTGCTATGCGACTCACGGCCGTTCTTGGAACTACCGGCTCCTTTTTTGTGTGCCATTTTGTTTTATCTTTTTATCGGGCTTAGCCCAATTTTTGTTTACACTCTGTTAAATAGAACCTATTACAGTTCAATAATTATAAAGAAATACCAGTGATTTCGATTTTAGTGAATTGCTGGCGGTGTCCGTTTTTCTTTTTGTAACCTTTACGGCGTTTCTTTTTGAAAACGATCACTTTATCTCCTTTTAAATGAGACACGATTTTAGCAGAAACCTTAGCACCTTGAACAGCTGGAGCACCAACTTTAATATCACTTCCGTTTGCAGCTAACAATACGTTGTCAAATTCAATACTAGCGCCCTCTTCACCTTGCAATCTGTGTACAAAGATCTGCTGGTCTTTTGCAACTTTAAATTGTTGCCCTGCTATATTTACTATTGCGTACATTGTTATGTATTTTTTATGAGGTGCAAATATAGGAATTTTATTTCCCAATCAAAACCAAACTTTTGATATTTTTCTACCCTGTATATTGAATATAAAAATAACGCAAAGCAAATTAAACAATCAAAAAAACACATTTATTGTTCAGTATAAAAATCCGGCATGAAACCTCTAAAAACCCTATCTATTTTAACCCTTGCCTTACTTTGCTCGTGTGCAGCTAAACGCGTGGCACCATCCAATTCAAACAATTTAATACTTAATGGAAAGGCATGGGCAGCCCTATGGCATCAGCGGGCTGCGGAGTACAAAGCGCTTTGCTACCAGGCTTATAACATAGCGCAATATAGGCTTAACATCGCAATGCAAAAAAATTACACCAAGCCTGTTGCTATAATAACCGACATTGATGAAACGGTGCTGGATAATAGCCCTAACACGGTAAAACAGGCAATGGAAGGAAAAGACTATGAACCCGAAGCCTGGTACAACTGGACAGGCAAAGCTTTATGTGATACGGTTCCCGGTGCTGCATCATTTTTAAAATACGCCGCGTCCAAAAGCATTTCCATCTTTTATATTAGCAACAGAGAGGTTAGGGAGTTGGAAGGCACTTTAAAAAACCTGCAAAAATTTGGCCTGCCCAACGCTGATAAAGAGCACGTATTATTAAAACAATCTGGTTCAGAAAAGGAATCCCGGCGCCTGAATGTCGTTCAGAATTATGAAGTTATTTTACTAGTAGGCGATAACCTGAGTGATTTCAGTCAGATATTTGATAAACAGACAGACGAGAACCGTACCGTTATCACCATGCAATCATCCTCAAACTTTGGAGGTAGATATATAGTACTTCCCAATGCTATATATGGCGACTGGGAAGGCGCTCTATATCAATATAAGTATCAATTAAATCTTAAAGAAAAAGAAGGTATAATAAAAAAAGCCCTGAAAGCAGAAAATTAGCCTATCTCGGGCACCAGCGCACTAAGCTCTTGCTGCTTAATTTTGCTCCTGCCAACTAATAGTACCAATAAAGCTGCTAGAGTGGAGCCTGCAATCACCAACACCATCGGGCCAGCGGTATTATCATTCAATGTACTTACTGCTATGGATGATAGTGCACCTATTGCCATTTGAAGAGCCCCCATCAACGCGGATGCAGTGCCTGCATTTTTAGAAAACGGTGTTAAAGAAAGAGCCGAGGCATTGGGAAAGGTTAGGCCGAGGCAACACAGAAATAAAAATAACATTCCGATAGTAGCATACAATCCAAATGCGCCACTTAGAGTTCCAGATAAAAAGATACAGCCAATGATGGTTTGGCTAATTAAAGCTGTAAAAATTATCTGCTGGCTTTTGTACCATTTTAACAATATACTATTTACCTGGCTAGCCCCAATAAAGCCTACAGAAAGCAAAGCGAAAATCCAGCCGTATGTCTTTTCATTCACATGAAATATTTCCATGAAAACCAATGGAGACCCAGATACGTAGGCAAATAACCCTGCGAAAGCAAGAGCTCCGGCTATTGAATACGTAACAAACAAAGGTTCTTTAAGTACGCCAATAAAACTCGCTATAATGGGTTTCGGCTTCAATGAATAATTCGGATTGGGAGCACTGCTTTCTGGCAATTTAAAGTACACCGCAGCTAAAATTAAAGCAGCCATCAGGGCGAGAACGATAAATACAGAATGCCATCCTAAGGCAGCCGTTAAATAACCTCCTACTGTTGGCGCTACCATTGGAGACACCCCTACCACCAACATCAAA